>NZ_JAGQAY010000004.1:0-188317 GCF_024345355.1 Cyanobium sp. WKJ7-Wakatipu | reverse complement strand
GAAAAATATGGGAGTTTTTCTGGGAGTGGCTTGGGGGTTGGCTGGGAGACCCGTTGGCAGCACTCAAAAATCAAGCTCAGCCTGAGCTCCTTGAAGACATGGCTCGCTTGACGCAGTGGTGAATGCCATAGCTCACATAGACATAAAACCGTCCAGGCTCGCCAAACAGGGTTTCGTTGCTGGGGGAGCGGCGGCGATGCCCGTGGCAGGCGGGCTCGCTCTGGCAATACGCCTCCGTTTCCACAATCACGCCCCACAGCAACTCGCCATCCGCTTGGCGTTTCACCAGCAGGCAGCCAATGAGCTCGGGGGCGACCTGCTCGGCGGGGCGGGCGAAGAAAGCCTTCGGCAATGGATTCACCACAAGTTCGAGGTGTTGCTCGCCACTGGGAGCAGCCGCCAGCAAACTGAAGTCCTTAAGTGTCAAAACCCTGGTCCGCCATGCACACCACCGGTTTCTCCCTCGCCACCGTGCTGATCTTTGGCAGCGGCCTTTTTGTACTGGCCACCCTGTTTTTTGGCACCAAAGGCGGCTACTACGACAGCGACGACTACGACGGCAACGGCACCGCTCACTGACCCTGACTAGGCAGCCTCTCAGCCTCAGGGCAGTCTTCGGAGGTGATCACGTCATCGGGGCTGCCGCTGCGGCAGACGTAGGCCAGCCTGGTGCTGACGGCCCCGATCGAATCGAGTCGCACGCTCTCCTCCCAGCTGTGGGTTTCGTCGTCGTCTTCAGCGTCGTAGCGCAGGGTGACGAGATCCCCCTCGAGCTCCACCACCGTGGCCTCCTCAATCCAGCGCTGCTGGTCACGCAAAAACACCCACACCGGGCGCTGTTCGGCACAAAACTGATAAAGCTTGCGGTGCAGCATGGGCCGAGGCACTGCTGGCCTTCAAACATTAGCCAGTCTCCAGGCTCTACCTGCTGTTCACCATGATCCAATCCGCCAGCTCCAATGACGCCATTCGCCTGCAACTGCGTAGCTGGCCTGAGGTGGAGACCTATCTGGAAAATTGCAAGGGCGTGATCGTGCCCCTGGGCTCCACCGAGCAGCACGGCCCCACCGGCGCCATCGGCACCGATGCGCTCACGGCCGAGGCCGTGGCCCTGGAAGTGGGCCGTCGCACCGGCGTGCTGGTGACTCCGGCCCAGGCGTTCGGCATGGCCGAGCACCACTTGGGCTTTGCTGGCACCGTGAGCCTGCAACCCTCCACCCTGCTAGCCGTTCTGCACGACGTGGTGCTGTCACTTGCACGCCACGGCTTCGAGCGCATCTACGTAATCAACGGCCATGGCGGCAACATCGCCACCAGCAAGGCCGCTTTCGCCCAGGCCTATGCCACCGCCGCCGACCGGGGCCTGGCGGTGGCGCCGCGGCTGCGCTGCAAGCTGGCCAATTGGTTCATGGCTGGCCCGGTAATGCAGGAGGCGCGCAGCCTTTATGGCGCGGAAGAAGGTCACCACGCCACCCCCAGCGAAATAGCCCTCACATTGCACCTGGAGCCCAGCCTCCAGACCAAGCAGAGGCCCCTGCCTGATCCAGCCCCGGCCGGCCCCATCCACGGCCCCGAAGATTTCCGCCGCCGCCATCCGGATGGCCGCATGGGCTCAAACCCCTACCTGGCCCAGGCCAGCCATGGCGAGCGCTTCTTGGAGCTGGCCGCCACCGCCCTTGCCTCAGACCTGGAAGCCTTTCTGACCTGAGCGCTAGCGTCGGCATATCTGGTAAATCCCGATGAGCAAGATCACCGCAGACGACGTGCGCAAGGTGGCCAAGCTGGCCCGCCTAGACCTGCCGGAGGCCAAGATCGCCACTTACACCGGCCAGCTCGAGCGCATCCTCGACTACGTAGCCCACCTTGAAACAGTAGACACGGAAGGAGTACCAGCCACCACTCGAGCGGTGGAAGTAGTAAACGTCTGCCGTGAAGATCTGGTAACCCCTACGGACGTGCGCGAAGAGCTACTAAATGAAGCTCCCCAAAGGGAGGGGGACTTCATCCGCGTGCCCAAAATCGTAGCCAGCTGAGCTAAGTCAACTAACCAGTTAACGCACCGGCGAAATTGCAGTGCGATGAAGCAACTCCAGCACTCGCCTGCGGGCATGGCGGGTGGGCATTAATGCAGCAATAGGCCTAAGCTTGCTGCGCCTTTTGCGATGACTTCGAACGCCTAGGAAGATATCGTAGAGGAAGTTAAGACCATCATTCTTGGTTTCAAACAAGCCAAGCCGCTGGGGCGAACCTTTGGCATCAAGGATGGGCTTAGTGGCGTGATAAGCAGGGCGGTATTCAAACCAGGGTATAGACGGCCACAGGTGATGAATAAGGTGATAATTCTGACCCATGATCAACCAATTCATCAGTCTTCCCGGATATACGCGGGAGTTGTGCCAGCGGTTGCGCGACTGGAAGGGGCGGTGGGGCAAGTAGTCAAAGAACAGGCCCAAGGTCACTCCGACCATTAGGGCAGGGGCAAACCAGCAGTTGAAAATAAAGTCAAGAAAGCCAAATTTTGCAGCGGCCACAACTATCGCCACAAATACAACCCGGGCTAGGCCCCACTCAAACAGTTCATAACGACGCCACAAACGGCGGCGGAAGAAAAACAGCTCGTGATAGAAAAATCGTGGCGCAATCAACCACAGGGGTCCAAAAGTGCTGACGATGTGATCAGGATCGTTCTTGGGATCATTGACATGGGCATGGTGCTGCAGGTGCACCCTGGTAAAAACGGGAAAGCTGAAGCCAAGCAGCAGGGCAGCGCCATGGCCCATCACCGCATTCCAGAAGCGGTGCGGATGGGCCGCGTTGTGGCAGGCGTCGTGAATCACCGTGCCCTCTAAGTGCAGGGCCAGAAATCCGGTAGCAAGCAGCACGGGCAGGGGCCAGCCAGCCACGAACCAACCCCAAATCGTGAGGGCAGCCAAGCCGTAGCCAGCCAAAAACAGCCCAACCGTGGGGTTCCAGGCAGCAGGCGGGTCAAGAAATTCGCGCGGCACAAGCCGCGAGGGAGATGCCATTGCCCCCTCGGAGAGCACGGCGGTTGGAGAGGCGCCCAGAACCTGTGTCATCTCAGCCGAACCAGATCCCAGAACGTTGCATCAAGGCAACTTAAGAAAGTGATGATGCCCACCGGGGGACTTGAACCCCCACGACCTAAGCCACTGGTACCTAAAACCAGCGCGTCTACCAATTCCGCCAGGTGGGCAGAACGGGACTGTAGAGACAGATGCGTGGAGTCGCCCACAATGGGGGACTCCACGCCTTCTGGCCATGCTCGCCACCCTGGGTGGACTCCTGGCGCTGCTGCTGGGACTCGCCATCCTGCTGCTGCCGCTGCTGGCCACCGAACTGAGCCGGCCACGGGATTCGGCCTGGGGCGCCGTAGTGCTGCTGCTGGGCCTGGTGCTTGTAACCAGTGCCGACCGGCTCACGGGCGCACCGATGCTGGGCGTGCTTTGCGGTGGCCTACTGATCGGCAGGCTCGCAGGCGAGGTTTCCCAGGGCCGTTGGCGGCAGCTCACCGCTGAGGAGCAGCAGCGGCTTTGGTCGACGGAACGCTGGCAGACGAGCCTGCAACAAGCCGGCGCCAGCCTGGCCCATCTGCTCGCCCTCCTGACCACTGCCACTTCAGGCATGAGCCAATGGCTGACTCAGCAACGCCAGCCCAAAGCCAGTGGCAAACGCTGGGTGCGCCCGGAAGAGCCGAGCTCCACCAGCGAGATCGACAGCCTGGTGATCGACAGCCTGGTGACGGCCGAAATCCCGGAACCGCAACCGCTGCCCGAGCCCTCCAGCAGCCAGGCGGGATAATCAGCACTGCTGCCCCCAGGCGACGTGACCGCCAGCCCTGCGCCCGTCTCCTACCCCCCCTCCTACAAGGACACGCTCAACCTGCTGCAGACGCCCTTTGCGATGAGGGCCAATGCCAAGGTGCGCGAGCCGGAAATCCAGGCGTTCTGGGCCCAGCAGCGGCTCTACGAGCGCCTGAGCCAGCAGAACCCCGGCGAGGTTTTCACCCTGCACGACGGCCCTCCCTACGCCAATGGGGCCCTGCACGTGGGCCATGCCCTCAACAAAATCCTTAAGGACATCATCAATAAAACCGCCCTGCTGCAGGGCAAGCGGGCGCGGTTTGTGCCTGGCTGGGATTGCCACGGCCTACCAATCGAACTCAAGGTGCTGCAGGGGCTCAGCAGCAGCGACCGGGCCGAGCTCACCCCGGTAACGCTGCGCCAGAAGGCCCACGCCTACGCCCTCGAGCAGGTGGAGGGCCAGAAGCGCGGCTTCCTCCGCTGGGGCATCTGGGCTGACTGGGAAACGCCCTATCTCACTTTGCAGAAGGACTACGAGGCCGCCCAGATCGGCGTTTTTGGCGCCATGGTGCTTGCTGGCCACATTTATCGAGGCCTCAAGCCGGTGCACTGGAGCCCCAGCTCCCGCACCGCCCTGGCCGAAGCCGAACTCGAATATCCCGACGGCCACACCTCCCCCAGCGTTTTCGCGGCCTTCCCGGTGGTGGCGCTACCCGAGGCCCTGGCCACCCAATTAGAAACAGCTGGCCTGACGGCCAAGGCGGCCACAGGGGCTGGCGGCCTGGCAGTGGCTATCTGGACCACCACCCCCTGGACGCTGCCGGCCAACCTGGCGGTGTCGGTGAATGGGCGGCTCGACTACGCCATCTGCGCAGTGGCGGCCAGGGGCGACGCCCCCACCCCAGCCGCCAGCCACCTGGTGGTAGCCGCTGAGCTGATTGAGAGCCTGCAAATCAGCCTGGGGCTCGAGCTCACTCCTCTTTTAAGCCTTAAGGGCAGCGAGCTAGAGGGAATTACTTACCGCCATCCGCTGCTGGAGCGCACCAGCCCGGTGGTAATCGGCGGCGACTACATCACCACCGAGGCCGGCACGGGCCTGGTTCACACCGCCCCGGGCCACGGCGTAGACGACTTCAACACCGGCAAGAAATACGGCTTGCCTGTGCTCTGCCCCGTGGATGAGGCCGGCAACCTCACCGCCGAAGCCGGGCCCTTTGCTGGCACCAACGTGCTCAAGGACGCCAACCCAGCGATCCTCAGTGCCCTAGAAGCCACCGGCCTGCTGCTCAAGCAAGAGCGCTACGAACACCGCTACCCCTACGACTGGCGCACCAAAAAACCGACGATCTTCCGCGCCACCGAGCAATGGTTTGCCTCAGTGGAGGGCTTCCGCGCCGCCGCTCTCGGGGCCATCGACGAGGTGGATTGGCTGCCGGCCAGCGGCCGCAACCGAATTGAAGCGATGGTGAGCGATCGGGGCGACTGGTGCATCAGCCGCCAGCGCACCTGGGGCGTGCCGATCCCCGTCTTTTATCATCGCGAAACGGGTGAGGTGCTACTCAACGAAGCCACCCTGGGCCACATCCAAGCCCTGATCGCCGAGCACGGTGCGGATGTGTGGTGGCAGCGCGATGAGGCAGGCCTGCTGCCTGAGGCCTACGCCGCCGAAGCCAGCCACTGGCGCAAGGGCAGCGACACCATGGACGTGTGGTTTGACTCAGGCTCCTCCTGGGCTGGCGTGCTCCAAGAGCGCGGCCTTCACTACCCCGCCGATCTCTACCTGGAAGGCAGCGATCAGCACCGCGGCTGGTTCCAGAGCAGCTTGCTCACCTCGGTCGCGGTTAACGGCCACGCCCCCTACAAGCGGGTGCTCACCCACGGCTTCACCCTCGATGAGAAGGGCCGCAAGATGAGCAAATCGCTGGGCAACGTCGTCGATCCGGCGGTGTTGGTAGAGGGCGGCAAGAACGAAAAGCAAGAGCCGGCCTACGGCGCCGATGTGCTGCGGCTGTGGGTGAGCTCGGTGGACTACTCGGCCGACGTGCCGCTGGGGCCTGGGATCGTCAAGCAGCTGGCGGATGTGTACCGCAAGGTCCGCAACACGGCCCGCTACCTGCTGGGCAACCTGCACGACTTTGCACCAGACCGCGATGCCGTGCCCTACGACCAGCTGCCCCTGCTGGATCAGTGGATGCTGCAGCGCACCGCCGCCCTGATCGACAGCGTGACGGGAGACTTCGAGCGCTATGAGTTTTACCGCTTCTTCCAGGCCCTGCAGAACTTCTGCGTGGTGGACCTCTCCAACGTCTACCTCGACATCGCCAAGGACCGCCTCTATGTGAGCGGAGCCGATGAGTTCCGCCGCCGCAGCTGCCAAACGGTGCTGAGCCTGGTGCTGGAGCGTCTCGCGGGGCTGATCGCACCGGTGCTCTGCCATATGGCCGAGGACATCTGGCAAAACCTGCCCTATCCGGTAGCCGAAACCTCGGTATTCGAACGGGGCTGGCCCACGGCCCCCGATGGCTGGCGCCAAGCGCAACTGGAGGCGCCGATGGAGCGAATCCTGGAATTGCGATCTTTGGTGAATCGCCAACTGGAGAGCTGCCGCTCCAGCGGCCAGCTCGGTGCTTCGCTGGAAGCCCAGGTGCAGCTGGAGCTGGAAGCAGGCAGCACCAACACGGCGGAATCCCTGAGCTGGCTGGCCAGCTCAAGCCACCCCAGCGTCGACAACCTGGCCGATTGGCTGCTGGTGTCGGGCCTCAAGGAAGGCGGCGTAGCGCCTGCCGAGCTGCTGGCCGAAGCCAGCGCAAACGGCATCACGGTGCGCATTGCCAAGGCCGAAGGCCAAAAATGCGAGCGCTGCTGGCATTACGAGAGCGACATCGGCCAGCACAGCGCCCATCCCAGCCTCTGCGGTCGCTGCGTGGCGGTGCTGTCCTGAACGCCAAGGCACTGATTGAGCGGCTGGAACTCCAGCCCCATCCGGAGGGTGGCCACTACCGCGAGACCTACCGGTCAAGTGAGGTGGTGGAAACGCCGCGGGGAGCCAGGGCCGCCAGCACGGCGATCTTGTATTTACTGGCCGCAGGCGAGTGGTCCAGCTGGCATCGGATCTGCTCCGATGAGGCCTGGCACCACCATGGCGGCGACGGGCTCCTGATCTATCAACTCCACCCGGATGGCCAGGCTTGCGTCAGCAGGCTTGGGCTTGATCTAAGCGCCGGAGAACAGCCCCAGGTTGTAGTGCCTGCTGGCAGCTGGTTCGCAGCTGAACCCGTAGCTGGAAACACCACATGGAGCCTGGTGGGCTGCACAGTGGCCCCAGGCTTTGATTTCGTCGATTTCGAACTAGCCAGCCAGACCCAGCTGCAGTGCCACGCCGCCCAGCTGGAATCCTGCTGCAGTGATTGGCGCCGCCTGGTTGGTATGGGCTGATCTGGGGGCTCAATCCCAACCGCCGGATTCAAGGAAAACCTCAGGGGAAACTGGCCCAGCCAACAGCTGTTCCGAAGCCGGATTCAGGGGGGCCTGCAGTAATTCAGCTGTTTCGATCACCGCACCCTCGGGCAGCAGTGGCTGGTCGGGATCGAAATCGGTGGGGTGGGTGGTGCTGCTCGAAAAACCGCGAAAAATCAGCAGCTCGTAGGGCTCAAGCGGACCTGCCGCCAAATGAAGTTGGCCCCTGAGCCGCAGCACCCGATCGGGCCGCTCCCGGCTCAATTCTTCCAGCCTGGCCAGCAGGGCCATCGCAGATGCAGCGGACAGGGTCATGGCGGCAGAGGAAGCTTGGCTGCAAAGAAAGCAAAGGGCTGATCCTTAGAAATCTCCAGCGATTCGCCCCTGCTTGGGCAAGCGCACCAGCAGCCATTGCAACAGTCCCACCACATAGGCAACCAAACCCACGTAACCGATGAAGGCGGCCACGGCAGGGGTCCATTCGCCGCCAAAAATGAAGGCAAACAGCCCCTCAACATGCCGGTGCAGGCCAAGGGGCGGCTGAATCCAAGCGGCGCAACGGGGCTGGGCCAAGCCTCCGGGGCCCAAACAGCCCAGGGCCGTGGCAGTAAGCAGGGCGCCAAGCACTGCCCACGCCGTGAGACTCCAGCGCCAGATGCGCAGGGTCAGGGGCAAGGGACGCCAGGGCGGCAGGTCGGCCAGCTCCTCGTTGAGATCCACCCAGAACCAGACGCTCAGCACCACCAGTAGCTGGGCCAGCAGCAAAACCACAAAGCCAAGGGGCCTCCGGTCGGTGAGCAGCAGGGTTGCAAGCAGCAACAGGCTGGCCACCTTCCAATAAATCCCCAGCAGGCGCACCAAGGATCCCTCCTTGCGTACCGACGCCCAGATCAGGAGCACTAGGGGCAAGCCGACGCTGAACAGCATCGCCAGGCGGACATCGAGCCACACCAAGGAGCGGTACAGAGGTTCTGGTAGGGCGGCGAGCACGCGTGTGGTTCGGTAAGGCGCCATTATCCGCGTCCCCGGCAAGCGATAGGGTCCAGGTCATGGCCGCCTTCTCCCTGCCCAGCTGGCTCTCCCGCACCTTCGGAGCCCGTCCAGCCCAGGCCTGGTGCCGCACCGCCCTGGCCAGCGAAACCTCGCTGCAGGCGTCGGTTGAAGAGATCGCCAGCCATCTGCGGGGGGCCGGTCCAGCAGATCTGGCCTTGGTCTTCGTCGCAGCCAGCTACGCCAGCGACCTGCCCCGGCTGCTGCCCCTACTTCAGGGGAAACTCTCAGCCAGCCATTGGCTTGGCTGCCTGGGCGGTGGGGTGGTGGGCACCGATGCTGGCGGCACCCCCCATGAGCTGGAGAACAAACCAGCCCTGAGTGTCACCCTGCTGCGCCTACCCGGCGCCGAGCTCCACCCTTTTGCGATTGATACCGACTCCCTTCCCGACCTCGACGGCCCGGCTGATCCCTGGCGCGACCTGCTCGATGCGCCAGCAGCTCCCAGCCCCTCGATGCTGCTGCTGGTGGATCCCAGCTGCTCCCGAATCAACGATCTGATCAGTGGCCTGGATTACGCCTGTCCAGGGGCGGCGAAAATTGGCGGCGTCGCTGGCCCCCACAGTGCCGGCCATGGCTCCCTGCTGTTTGGAGATCAGGTGGTTCGCGGTGCCGTCGGCTGCCTCATTGGTGGAGCCTGGCAACTCGATCCGGTGGTGGCCCAGGGCTGCCGGCCGATCGGGCCGGTTTTTGATGTGGAGCAAGTTCAGCGCAACGTAGTGCTGGAGGTGAGCCAGGGCCAGGCCCGCCGCAGCCCTGTGGCAGCGCTTCAGTCGATCCTCACGGATCTGAATCCCGAGGAGCGGGAGCTGGTGAAGCACTCGCTGTTTCTGGGCGTGGGCCGTAGCAACTTCAGCCTCAGCGCCGCAGATCCAGATGGTCCCACCGCTTTTCTGGTGCGCAACCTGCTTGGTGTCGACCCCCGCAACGGCGCCGTAGCCGTGGCTGAACGGATGCGGGTGGGACAACAGGTGCAGTTCCAACTGCGCGATGCCAGCACCTCCAGACTGGAACTGCGCCAGCTGCTGACCAGCCAGCGGGGTCGCAACCCGGAGCCCCTAGCCGCCCTGCTGTTTGCCTGCCTAGGCCGTGGCGTTGGGCTCTACGGCAGCGCCGATGGCGACGTGGAGCTGTGCCGGGAAGTGTTTGATCAGGTGCCCATCGCCGGATCGTTCTGCAACGGCGAAATCGGCCCGGTCGCCGGTAGCACCCATCTGCACGGCTACACCGCCAGCCTGGCCTTCCTGGTGCCGCGCGGAGAGGGCTGAAGGTGCGTCAGCACGTCAATCCGCTCAGCCGCTTTTTCCAGCTACCCCGGCCCCTGCCGCCGCCAGCCGAGCTTTTCAGTCAGCCGGATCTCCCCCTCCATCTGGACATTGGCTGCGCCCGCGGCCGCTTCCTACTGGCCCTGGCCCAGCACCAGCCCAACTGCAACCATCTAGGTGTTGAAATCCGCCGGCCATTGGTGGATGCCGCCGAAGCCGACCGCCAGGCCCTGGGGCTCGGCAACCTCCACTACCTGTTCTGCAACGCCAACATCAGCCTGCAGGACTGGCTGGTGGCCCTGCCAGCCGGGCTGCTGCAGCGGGTGACCATCCAGTTTCCAGATCCCTGGTTTAAGCAAAAGCATCAAAAGCGGCGGGTGCTGCAGCCCGCCCTCCTGCTGGCCCTGGCCGAGGCGCTGGGGCCTGGCCGTGAGCTGTTTATTCAGAGCGATGTGCTGGCGGTGATCACACCGATGGTGCAGCTGATCGAGGCCAGCGGCGGCTTCGATCGCCCGGCCGCCGATGGGCGCCCCTGGCGTGCCGGCAACCCCCTGGCGGTTCCAACGGAGCGCGAAACCTACGTGCTGAGCCAGGGGTTGCCGGTCTACCGGGTGCTCTACCAACGCAACGACCGCAACCTGGAAGGCCTGACCAACCTGGAAGATCAGCTCGAAGCGGTTGATAATCGGGCCTGAAGCCAGGCTGCACCCCTTGAGCGCCCCCCCAATGCCAATTTTGTTGCGCTGGCAGGGCTGCCTGCAGCGCGCTGACAGTGGTCCCCTGGGGCGGCAGCTAACTCTGATAGCCGGCCTGGTGCTCTGCGCCCTGATGGTTGGCCTGCCCCTGGTAACCCGCAGCGGCCTCAGCCTGCTGGTGCTGGCCAGTGGCCTCCTATGGCTGCTGCTGGCCCTGACCACTACCCCTGGACCCCTGGTGGAGATCGACCGCTGGATTCTGGGGATCCTGGCCATCGCCCTGCTGGCCACAGGTTTCTCACCGGTGCCCCTGGCCGCCGCCAAGGGGCTGGTCAAACTTGTGAGCTACCTGGGCGTTTACGCCCTGATGCGCCAACTGCTGACCCTGGCTCCGGTCTGGTGGGACCGGATCGTGGCTGCGCTGCTGGCTGGAAACCTGGTCACCTGCGTGATCGGTATCCGCCAGCTCTACGGCGATAGCGGCGAACTAGCCCGCTGGGCTGACCCCAACTCCGTGGCCGATGGCACGGTGCGCATTTACAGCACCCTCGAAAACCCCAACCTGCTGGCGGGTTATCTGCTGCCGGTGCTGCCCCTAGCCCTCGTGGCCCTGCTGCGCTGGCCGGGGCGAGCCCGCAAGCTCTTTGCTCTCACTGCCCTGGTGCTGGGCGTCGCCGCCCTGGTGCTCACCTTCAGCCGCGGCGCCTGGATGGGTTTGGTGGCCGAGGCGGCAGTGATCTTGCTGCTGCTAGCCGTGCGGGCCACCCGGGCCTGGCCCTTGCTCTGGCGGCGCCTGTTTCCCTTGCTGCTGCTGCTAGGCGGGGCCGCCCTGCTCGTGATGCTAGTTACCCAGGTGGAGCCTCTGCGAGTGCGGGTGATGAGCCTGGTGGCCGGCCGGCAAGACAGCTCCAACAACTTCCGCATCAACGTCTGGCTTGCAGTGCTGGATATGGTCCAGGCCCGCCCGTGGCTTGGCATCGGCCCCGGCAACGACGCTTTTAACCAGATCTATCCGCTGTTTCAGCAACCCAAGTTCAACGCGCTCAGCGCCTACTCCATCCCCCTGGAGCTGGCGGTAGAAGCCGGCATTCCTGGCCTGCTGGCCGGGATCGGCCTGCTGCTGGCCAGCCTGCGCAGCGCCACCAGCCTCTGGCGCAGGGATAGCTGCTTCAGCCTGCCGGCCCTGGCGGCGATCGCCGTAATTTCTGGGCTCACGGTGCAGGGACTAACCGACACGATCTTTTTCCGGCCGGAGGTGCAACTGAGCGGCTGGTTTTGCATCGCCACCCTGGCGGCCGGAGCTAGCCGCGCCGAAGGTCGTGGCTGAGCCAAGCCTGATTGCCGGCTTCGACGCTGGCCAAACCCACACCAGCTGTCGCCTTAGCGATGCCTGCAGTGGTGAGCTGCTAGGTGAAGGCCAGGGGCCTGGGGTGTGCCACCTGGCCGCAGCCGACGGCCCCACCCGCTTCCGCCAGGCCCTTCAAGGCAGCCTGGCGCAGGCCCGCCTGCATCTGCCGCACGCCGGCACGCCCCTGCTAGCCGCCGGCATTGGCGCCAGCGGCATCGAAGTGGGCAGCTCCGTCCAGGAGCTGGGCCGGCAGCTGGCGGCCGAGGCCCTGCAATTACCCCTGGAGCGCGTAGTAGTCACGGGAGATGAGCGCACTGCCCTGCGCGGAGCTATGGGCAACCACCACCAGGGCGGCGCAGGCATCCTGTTGATCAGCGGCACTGGCACCATCGCCGTTGGGCGCAATCCGGCAGGCCAGGAACACCGCTGCTCCGGCTGGGGCTGGCTGCTAGATGGGGCTGGCTCGGCCACGGACATCGGCCGGGATGGCCTAGCCCTCAGCTTGGCGATGGCGGATGGACGGCAGCCCGATTCGCCCCTGCGAGCCCGGATCTGGGCAGGACTGAATGTGAGCACAGGCGACCCCCAGGCCGCTCAGGCCATCAAAGCTTTGGTTGTAGAGCCTGGCTTCGGGGCCGCAGGCTTTGCCCGCCTGGCACCGCTGGTGGCAGTCGCCGCTAGCGAGGGTGATGCTGGCGCCGCCGCCGTTGTGGAGCGCTCCGCCCAGGCCCTGGCATTAATGGCAGCAACCATCTGCACAAGGCTGCAGCTAGATGCCCCGCGAGTGTGGCCCATGGGCGGGGCGCTGGAGCACCTTGCCTTGCTGCGCTGCCGGCTGGAGGCCTGCCTTAGGGAGTGCTGCCCAGGCGCTCAACTGCAGGTCCCCGCCGCAGATGCCTGCAGCGGAGCCCTGAGCCTGGCTCGGGAATGCCTGGAAGCTAGGCCGCGTTGAGGTGCTGCTCCGCTGCGGCGGCCAGCTGGCTTGACCAGTGGTCCACCAGCTGCTGATCGGCGGCCTCCACCATCACCCGCAAAAGTGGTTCGGTGCCACTGGCACGCACCAGCACCCGGCCCTGTCCCTCCATCGCAATCTCCGCCTGCTCCACGGCGAGCCGCAGCGGCTCGCAGGCTTGCCACTGCTGGCGCCGTTGCCGGTCTGGCACCGTCACATTCAACAGGGTCTGGGGGTAGGGCTTGAAACTGCTATTCATCCAGTCGGCCAGTGATTGGCCACTGCGGTGCAACAACGTGGCCACCTGCAAAGCGGTGAGCAGCCCATCGCCACTCATGCCATGGCGGGCCGACAAAATATGGCCCGACTGCTCGCCACCCAGGCCAGCGCCCATCTGCTCCATCGCCTGGTGGACGTATTGATCACCAACGGCGGTGCGCTCGAGCACCCCTCCCTTGGCCTGCCAGGCACGCTCAAAGCCGAGGTTTGACATCACCGTGGCAACGATGCGATTGGCCGGCAACTGGCCCGCATCAAGCAGGGACGATCCCCAGAGGTAAAGGATCTGGTCACCATCCACCACCCGGCCCCGGCCATCCACCGCCAGCATCCGATCTGCATCGCCATCGAAGCCAAAACCCATGCTGGCTCCGCTCTCCAGCACCGCGCGTCTGAGCGGCTCAAGGTGGGTGCTGCCGCAGTCCACGTTGATGCGGGTTCCATCCGGCTTGCCGTGCAAGACGGTGAGTTCAGCGCCTAAGGCCCGAAACGCCGCCTCTCCACAGGCAGAAGCCGAGCCCCAACAAAGGTCCAGCACAATCTTGCAACCTTCCAAGCGCCGACCCATCACGCTCGCCACCAAGGACCGCTGGTAGTCGGCTAGTAAATCGGGGCGGTCGTGCACAACTCCTGTGCCCAAGAAGCCGCCGGAAGCACCTATTGCCGGTCCAGCCCCAACCCCCTGCAGCCCAGCCTCGATCGCCTGCTGCTGGCCGCGGCTCAGCTTGGCGCCGGAGGCCCCAAACACCTTGATGCCGTTGTCTTCAGGGGGGTTGTGGCTGGCGGACACCATCAGACCGCCAGCCGCGCCAAGACGGCGAATGGCGCCAGGAATCGCTGGCGTAGGGCATAGCCCCAGGGTCCATACCTCCCTACCTGCAGCCGTGAGCCCGGCGGTGAGCGCCGCCACCAGCATCGGGCCACTGCTACGGGAATCCATGCCGATGAGCACCGGCGCCCCCTGGGGCAACACCTGGCCGCACCAGAAGCCAACCTGCAAAGCCAAAGCCGGGCTCACCTGGGTTCCCACCCGGCCGCGGATGCCATCGGTCCCGAAACCGGCCACACCCCGCAGGGGCAGGCCAACGGGATGGGGAGCCAGGTCGGCCATGGGCAGCAGCAGATGCCTCAGTGGCGTCCAGGTTACGTGGGCTGCTGCAAAGCGCTCACCATGGCTGGCCTGGGCCAGGTAAGGGCCTGAGCCCATTCAGCGCCAGCGGCGTGGCCACCAGATCCAGAGCACCAGTTCGCCAATCGTCCAGAGCAGCAGCGCACCAACCACCCAGCCCGGCAGCCAGCTCAATGGCCAAAAGGGGCGCAGCAGCAGCACCAGGCCCGATACCGCCAGCACCCGCAGAGCCCGCAACCGCTGCTCAGCCCCAGGCAAGGTGGAGAGATAGAGGGGTAGGGAGGGCAGGCGCACCAGCTAAGTGGGATTCACACCTCCCCAGAATGCCGAAGCTGCGCCGCTATTGCCCTTGGCTCGCCTCCCCCTGCTACTGGCCCTCACTTGCTTGGGCAGCGGCGCCGCCTTGGTGGGCGGCAGGGCACTACTGACCATGATTCCCGCGCCAGACCCCAGCACACCCACCCCAACCCTGGAGCACCTGCGGCGGTTCTCGCCCGATCCGGAGCGGCGGCGGGAGGCCAGCTTGCTGCTGCTGCCGCGCCAGGCAAAAGGCGACCTAGCCGGCGAGCGCCGGTTGCTGCGCGGCCAGGGCTGGGGTGGCGATGAGCTAGCCGCCCTGGTGCTCAAACGCGATGCCCTGGCCGCCGAAGCCATGGGTGATCAGGCAGCCGCCCAGCAACGCTGGCAGCAGCTTGTGCGGCGCTTCCCAGACACGCCCGCCTCAGCAGATGGGCTTTATGCCCTGGGCCGGCAGCAGCCCCAGCTACGGCAGAAACTACGCAGCCGCTTCGCCGCCCATCCCGCGGCCCTAGCAGCCGCCGTGGAGGCGGGCCCGAGCGACGCAGATCGCCTCCAGGCAGCCCTGCACCTGGCCCGTCACGGTGTGCGCTGGCCCGGTGCAGGGCCACGCTTGCGCCAGGCCTGCCAGAGCACGCCCGCAGCAGCTACCCCCAGCCAGCGGGACCAATTGGCCAGGGGCCTGGCCCAGCTAGGCGACTCGGCCGCTGCCCTGAGCTGCCTCAAGGGCAGTCCACCGAGCCCAGCAACCCAGCTAGCCCTCAGCCGGGCCCTGCTCCGTGGCGGCAGCCAACAGCAGGCCCAGGCCGAAAGTCTGCTGCTGCAACTGGCCAAATCCGCGCCGCGCTCCAGCCAGGCCAGCGAGGCCGCAGCCCTGCTCAGCGAACAGCCCGGGCCCAGGGCTCTCCAGGCCTTGAAGGGGCTGCCCTCTGCCCTGCAAGACACGGCCCCGGTGCAGGCGCGGCGGGCGATGGAGAGTGGCGACATCGCCGCGACGCTGGCGGTGCTGCAGCGCTGGCCCAACGATCCAGCCAGCTGGGAACTGCAGTGGCAGCAAGCCCGCCAGGCCCTGCTCAAGCGCCAATGGGCAACGGCCACAACGCTGCTGAGTGCGCCGATCGGTCGCGAATTGCCGGTGGGGCTGGTGGGACGCCAGCGCTTCTGGCTGGGTTTCAGCCAGAAGCAGCAAGGCGCCACCGCCAAAGCACAACGCACCTGGAGTGATCTGATCAAACAGCATCCCGGCGGCTACTACGGCTGGCGGGCGGCGGTGCGCCTAGGCCGCGGCGATCTCAACCTCGATCCCCGCAGCAGTCCGGCCCTCGTACAACCCCAATGGCACCCCCTGGGCAGCGGCGACTGGCAGATCGACCGGCTCTGGCGCCTGGGCCAACCCCTGGAAGCCTGGGAGCACTGGCGCACGGAGCGGAGTTCCCCCCCCACTAGTCCCCAGGAGCTGATTACGGAAGGCCGGCTACGCCGGGCCGTGGGAGACCACTGGATAGGACTCGGCCAACTCGAGCAAGCCAGCCTGCGCCTACCGGTGAATGCAAACTGCGCCCTGGCCCAACAGCTTGAGCTCGACCTGCAAACCGCCAGCTTCGTGGCGGAGCTCGAGGAGGCTGGCTCAACCGCCGGGGTACCGGCAACCCTGCTGGCAGCCGTAGCAAAACAGGAATCGCGCTTCAGCCCCGGGGTGAGCTCCGGCGCCGGTGCCATCGGCTTGCTGCAACTGATGCCGGCCACCGCCGCCGAACTAGCCGGCACGCCCCTGGCAGCCGATGACCTCACCGACCCAGCCCGCAATGCCCAGTTAGGCGCGCTCTACCTAAAGCAACTGCTGGGCCAGTGGCAGGGCAACCCCGTGCTGATGGCTGCCAGCTACAACGCCGGCACCGGTGCCACCGCTGGCTGGGTGACACCCCAACTGCAACAGGAACCGGAGCTATGGATAGAGGCCATCCCCTACCCGGAAACCCGGCTGTACGTCAAAAAAGTGCTCGGCAACTTTTGGAACTTTCAAGAGAGGCCGCTGGCTAGCTGCTAGCCACCGCTTGCCAGCCAGCGGCCCACCCATGCCCCTGACAAAACGAGCACACCCAGCACCCCTGCCAGGAGCACCGGCGGGGGTGCCACCCGAATCCGAGCTAGATCGAGGCGTGCCAACAACACAGTGGTGCCCAGGATCAGCACATTTGTGAGCACTTTGAGGTGGAGCAGATAGAGGCCACCCACCGTGACGATCAACAGGCTGATCACCAGGCTCATCACCCGACTGGCGGCCATCAAATTGGAAATCCGCTGCAGCAGCAGGTCGGGCATGGTGCACACCACCACCACCAGCAAGGCGTGGAGACAGTCAAGCGACCAGAACAAGCTGGATAACTGCCCCATCCCCGACGCTGCCGCACCCTCGAGCGGCTGGCTCCACTGCAAGCCCTCGTAAACGGATATCACTACCAGCACCAGCAGCATCGGCGCCCGCAAGGGCAGCAACAGCAGACGCAACATCGCCATCACGGGGGAGCCAGCACCAGGGAAATCGCATCCAGAGGGCAACTCGGAATGCACTGTTCGCACACCAAGCAGCGTTGCGCATCGAATTGCAGCTGCCAAGCCGGCTGGGTCAAGCTGAGGGCACCGCTGGGGCAAACGCTCGAGCAGAGGCCGCAGTCAACACAGAGACCGTGGTCTACGTCTATCTGACCAGGCGCCCGGTTGAGGCCTAGTCCCTGACTTTCTAGCCAGGCTTCCGCCGCCGTTAGTTCGTCGATGTCTCCTGAGAGCTCCACCACCATGGTGCCGCTCTGGTTGGGGGAAATCTGGGCGCGCAGGATCTTGGCGGCGATATCGAAATCCACCGCCAGCCGATAGGTGATCGGCTGATGCACCGCTTCGCGGGGAAAGTGCAGGGTTAGGCGCCGTTTCACGAGGATCCGGTTCGCGGGAAAAGCACGCTTACCTCTGCAAAACGCTAGCAAGCACTGGCAAAGTGCAGTCATGACCAACTCCACCCCGAATTCCGGCCTGGGGCCAAGCGAACGGCTGCTGCTAGTCGTGCTGGCGGCCCTACTGGCAGCGGGCCTGCTGTGGTTCCGGGGCGGACTGAATCCGGAGGCTCCCCTGGAGCGCTTGGCGCGCCAATCCCTGGATCTACCCGTGGCCTTGCGCAATGGCAAGCCAACGCTGGTGGAGTTCTACGCCGACTGGTGCGACGCCTGCCGCACCATGGCTCCGGCAATGGAAACGATCGAAGCCCAACACCGCGGCCAACTCGATGTGGTGCTGCTCAACGTTGACAATCCCCGCTGGCAGCCGGAGCTGGAGCGCTACGACGTCAACGGCATTCCCCAACTAGAGCTGTTCAATGCTGCCGGTGAAGCGGTGGGCCGCTCGATTGGCGCCCGCAGCCTCAACGAATTGCGCGCTCTCAGCAGCGCCCTGATCGCCGGCGAACCCCTGCCGGCCCTAGCCGGAGTGGGTGCCGTCAGCAACCTGAGCCAACCCGCTGGCGAAGTTGCGGCAGCGGAGCCAGCTACTGCCACGATGGCCGGACCCCGCAGTCACGGTTGACGCCCGCCATGGATTCCCGTTTCCGCGTTGACCTGATCGCCGCTACGCCTAACCCCCAGCAGTGCGTTTATGCGGGAATGCATCAGGACTACAGCGAGGGCTTTGTGGCGGCAGACTCCGCCAACTGGCCCGAGGAGAGCAAAGCAGGGGAGATCTGCATCAAACGACTTCTCGCCGGCGAGCGCGGTCACTACGGCCCCTTAGAACACGCCCAAATCGTGCTCAACGTTGGCTGGTTTCCCCACTCAGTGATGCAGCAGGCGCGTACACACCGGGTGGGGGTGAGCTTTGACGTGCAATCCATGCGCTACACCGGCGATCGCATCTGCAAGGCCGCCAATGATGAACTGGAACTGGAGGAGGTGTTCTATCTACGGCCCATAGGTAGCTATAGCGACCGGCAAGGCAAAAAATACGCCTACACCGAAGAGCAGCGCTACATAGATCTAGAGCTCTGCAGGGCTGCGGCAGCTCGCTACCGCGACCTTTTGGCGGCTGGCTTCGCCGAGGAGCACGCCCGCGGCATCCTGCCCTTCGACTACCGCCAGCACTTCGTGGTGAGCTTCACCTTGCGGGCATTTCTGCACTTCCTTGACCTGCGGGCGAAGCTCGATGCCCAGCAGGAGATCCGTGAGCTCTGTGAGTTGATGTGGCCCCACCTGCAGGCTTGGACACCCCAATTTGCTGACTGGTATGAAAAGAGCCGCTTACATAAAGCCAGGCTCGCCCCATAAGGCGAACCACCTGGCGCACCTCTCGGTGCGACTCCAGGCTCCCCCCATAGGGCTTTTAGGGGAAACTAGATTCTTGCCAGAGTGACGCGTTCGGGCTGATGCTGATATTTACCAGCCCGATCTTGATAGGTGGTCTCGCAGGGATCGCCCTCAAAAAAGAGCAGCTGACAAATTCCCTCATTGGCATAAATGCGGCAATCTGCGCCGGAAGAATTGCTGAACTCCAGGGTGAGGTGTCCCTCCCAGCTGGCCTCAGCCGGGGTGGTGTTCACAATGATGCCTAGCCGGGCGTATGTGCTCTTGCCCAGGCAGATCACCGTGATATTTGATGGCACCTTCATCTTCTCCAGTGCCACCCCTAGGCCATAGGAATGGGCCGGCAGGATGAAGTACTCACCGTCTTCGTCGCTGTGCAGCGGCGCCGGCTCCAGGTTCGCCGGGTTGAACCGCTTGGGGTTCATCACGGTGCCAGGCACATGCCGAAAGATCAAAAATTCCTTGGCCGACAACCGCAAGTCGTAGCCATAGGAAGAACAGCCGTAGCTGAGCACCGGGGAGCCCGCCGTAGCGGGATCGAGATGGCGCACCAGGCTCGACTGAAACGGCTGCAACATTCCTACCGCAGCTTGCTCGTTGATCCAGCGATCGTTCTTCAGCATCAGAGGCCTCGGCGCAACTGGGTGACCTGATCAGCCATGGCCATCAACTCAGGAGTCATGGCTGGCCCTGTCAAAATGACATCTAGATGGGCTGGTCGGCGCTCCAAGGTTGCCAGCACTTCAGCCTGCTCGATGTAGCCCAGCTCCACAGCCAAGCCCAGCTCGTCTAGCACCATCAGATCCACCGCACCACTGAGCAGCTGCTCGCGGCTGAAGGCCCACACCTGGCGCACCGCCTCCAACAGCTCGAGCCCCTGGTGGGCAGCTGGCTCTGACAGACAGCCGAGCACACCGGGCCGCAGCCATTGCAGTCGCCCACACAGCCAGACGCTGCTGCCGAGGCCCTGATCTACGCCGCCCTTAAGGAACTGAGTAACCAACACCCGGCTGCCCAAGCCGGCACTACGTAGGGCCTGGCTGAGCACGGCACCGTAACTGCCGCGGAAAGGCGCTGTATGGATTTGCAGTAAGCCCTCCGACTGGGCCACCAGCCGCAATGCCGGCGCAGCAGAAGGGGCGGACGCGCCAGACGCCACAGCCAAAGGGCGATGGCCAGAGCGCTGAGGTTGGTGCTGGACCGCCGGAAAACCAGCTCCAGAGGAGGAGGTGAGGCCTGAGACGGGCAAGCTCGCGGTCATGAACAACCTGAATAAGAACCTTGAAAATCGAAAAACAGACCTGGGGCGCCGCGAGCAGCCCATGGCCTCGCGGAGCTGAATGTAGCGGGATCGGGCCGCTCCACAAGCAAACGACACCATCCCTAGCGGAAACATACGTACTGGTGCGCAGGGGGCGCCGGCGGTGTCGTCTCAAACCGTGTGTATTGCTACAAGCCGCCCCCCGGGTGATCCTTAGGGTCCCGGCACTTGCCAAGACCTTGATGGTTGGCGCTACCCACGGATTTAGCCGTACCGCCAACACCCCATCGACGGGTGCCCCTGGCGTGGTGGCAGGCATGGGCAGCGCCGGCCAGGGCAACCCCACCCTGTTGGAAGTGATCCGGGGCCTGGCCGGCAGCAGTGTCGAGACGATCGAACGGGGCAAGACGATTTTTTTTCCCGGCGATCCAGCCGAGCGGGTCTATCTGCTGCGGCGCGGAGCGGTCCGGCTGTCGCGGGTATATGAATCCGGCGAGGAGATCACCGTGGCCCTGTTGCGTGAGAACAGCCTGTTTGGTGTGCTCTCGCTGCTTACCGGCCAGCGCTCCGATCGCTTCTATCACGCTGTGGCCTTCACCAGGGTCGAGATGGTGACCGCACCAGCCACCTCCGTGCGCCGGGCGATCGAGCAAGACGCCAGCGTGGGCTTGCTGCTGCTGCAGGGCCTGTCTTCGCGAATACTGCAGACCGAAACGATGATCGAAACCCTCACCCACCGCGACATGAGCTCGCGGCTGGCGAGCTTCCTGCTGGTGCTGTGCCGCGATTTCGGCGTGCCCAGCTCGGAAGGGATCACGATTGATCTGCGCCTCTCCCACCAGGCGATTGCCGAAGCTATTGGCTCCACCCGCGTCACAATCACTCGCCTGCTGGGCGACCTGCGCAACGACGGGCTGGTTCAGATCGACCGCAAGAAAATCACTGTGTTTGATCCAATCGCCCTAGCTAAGCGCTTCAGCTGAAGGCCAGGGATACTGGGGCCCTCCGGGGACGTATGTGACGGGCTGGCTGCTGATCCTCGCTCTGCTCGCCCTGGGGGGAGTGCTCTCCACCCTGGGCGACCGACTCGGCAGCCTGGTGGGCAAGGCGCGCTTGAGCCTGTTGGGGATGCGGCCCCGCCGCACCGCCGTGTTGATCACGGTGCTCACGGGCAGCCTGATCAGTGCTATCTCCCTCGGCCTGATGCTGCTGGTAAGCGAGCGGCTGCGCACGGGCCTGTTTGAACTCGATCGACTGGAGCAACGGCTGCAAACCAGCCGCAGCCAACTGAGCCGCAGCAACAGCCAACTAGCCAGCAGCCGCCTGGAGGTGGCACGGGCCGAAGAGGGCAAACGCGAGGCTCAGACGCGCTTTGAGCAGGCCCAAGCCCGCGCCAGCAAATTGCGCCAAGAGCTGGCGCCACTTCTAGCCCAGCGCAACCAGTTGGAGCTGGAGCGCAGCCGTCTCAGCCAGGAGGTGAAGGGGCGGGATGCGGAAATCCGCCGCACCGAAGCGGAACTAGCCCAGGTGCGCCGCCGGATCAGCGCCGGTGCCCAAGAACTTAAAGACCTGGAGGGCAACCTGATTGCCCTGCGCCGCGGCGACGTGGTGCTCAGCAGCGGTCAGACCCTGGCCAGCGCCAAGGTGACCCTTGAGCGCCCCGAGCAGGCCAAGGAGGTGATCACCGCCTTGCTGCAGCAGGCCAATCTCAACGCCTTCAGGCGGGTGCTGCCCGGCCAGCCCCCCGATCGCCAGATCCTGCTGGTACCCAAAAATGACATCAGCAAGCTGGAAGGCCTGCTCGCCAAACCCGGCAGCTGGGTGGTGAGCATTCTCTCGGCCGCCAACGTGCTGAGGGGCGAGCGCCAGGTGCTTGCCTTCCCTGACCTACGCCCCAACCGCCCTGTAGTTAAAGCAGGTGAAGTGCTGGCCAGCACCACGATCGAGGGCGACCTCACAGCCCTGGAGCCGGTTTCGCGGCGACTCAACCTGCTACTGGCCGCTGCCTATGCCCGAGCCCAGCGCCAGGGCACGTTGGTGGAAGGGCTGCAGTTCGATGCGGCCAGCTTTAAAAAGCTGGCCCGGGAGCTGAGCGAGCGCCAGCCGGGCCAGGTTGCTCAACTAGAAGCCCTCGCCATCAACAGCGCCAGCACCGCCGACCCAATTGCAGTGGAATTGCGCTGGTTGGCGGCCCCATCTCCCGCCCAATCGGGGCCGGGCCCACGCCGCCCATGACGGGCGCTGCGGCGGGCCTGGTAGCAGGCCTCGATCCCGGGAGCAGCAAATGCGGTCTAGTGCTGGCTGATCCTGCCGTTGGCCAGATCCGGCAGGCTGCCATCCTGCCCCCACAAGCCTGCCTCGCCCTGCTCAAAAGCTGGCAGCAAGTGGGGCTTGGCCAGGTTGTGCTCGGCAATGGCACCGGCAGCAAAGACTGGTGCAGCCAACTTAGCCAGCAGCGGCTGGCGCTAGCTGTGGTGGATGAGAGCGGCAGCACCCTGGCGGCCCGCGAGCGCTACTGGCAGCTTTGGCCCCCTAGGGGCTGGAGGCGGCGGCTGCCGGCGGGCTTGCGATTGCCCCCCCGGGATATCGACGATGTGGTGGCCCAGCTGCTGATAGAGCGCTACTGCGGGGTAACCCTGCAACGCAGCAACCAGGAGGTGCTGAGGCGATGGCCGCTGCCGATCGCGCCGGAGGCTGAATCGGTTTAAAAACGGGCCCGAACCGTAAAGATGTAGTCACCGCCAGGCTCGAGCTGGTAGTCGACCTTGAGCAGATAACGCAGCAGGGCATCCTGGATCAGAGCCCTGCCCAAAGAAGGCTCAACGCTGAGTTCACCGCGGTCAAAGGCCCAGCGGAAACTCCATTGGTAGCCGCCCGCACTCACCTCCCCCTCCAGCACCCGCTGGCTGAAGCTCTGGTGCAGCACCCGCAACTGGGCAGTGGTGGAGGGAAGGCGTGCCATCGGCTCAGGCTGCCGCGCCCTGGGGCTGAAAACCGTTGAGTCGGTTGCCAGCCCGCTCCAGGCCGAGGCGCTGAATCAGGCCAATACCTGCCTCCACCTCGCGCAGCACCTCCTCGAGCAGGGGCTGCTCGGCAGGCGTGAAGCGTCCGAGCACATGGCCAACGGTGCGGGCGCGGCGCTCGCCGGGATCTTGGGCGGGGGCGCCAATACCAATACGAAGCCGCGGAAAGTCCTGGGTACCTAGGTGGCTGATGGTGCTGCGCAGGCCGTTATGCCCCCCGGCACTGCCCGTAGCCCGCAGTCTCAACTTGCCGAGGGGCAGGTCCATGTCGTCAACCACCACCAGCAACTGGGCAGGCTCTAAACCAAACCAGTCAAGGGCTGCGCGGATCGAGCGACCACTTTCATTCATGTAGGTCTGGGGCATCAACAGCCGCAGCCGGGAAGGCCCCGAACCCACCTCAGCCAACAAGCCCTGAAGCTTGGGCTGCTGCCGAAAAGAGGCACCACCAGCGCAATCGGCTAGACGCTCAAGGGCCATAAAGCCCACGTTGTGGCGAGTACCTAAGTACTTGGCTCCCGGATTACCCAGGCCCACCACCAACTGCAACGACAACTCAGGCCGCGGGACCATCGAAAGGCTGCTCAATCAGCTCTGGCGCATCAGCTCCGGAGGCATCAGCTGAAACAAGCTCAGTTGCAGAAACTGCAACTGGTAGGTCAGCCGCAACAGGTTCGGCGGTGGTGATCGCCGTGCGCAGCTCCTTTTCGAACTCAGAGGAGGCCGATTGAAAACCCTTAAGGGTACGCCCCAGGGTTTTTCCGAGCTCCGGCAGGCGCTTTGGTCCGAACACCAGCAGCCCGATGGCGGCAATTACCGCCAGCTCAGGCAAGCCAATGCCAAACACGTTCATCAGCCGAGGCCGTTCCAGTTGACCGTGATGCCCTCGAGCAGCAGGGACTTGTTGTACAGCTGCAGGATGATCAGCAGAAACACCAAGAAGAGCACCATAAAAATGCCCATGACGGGCGTGGTGCCCCAGCCGGGAACGACCTTGCCGTACTCAGAATTGAGTGGCCGCAGGATGTCTCCGAGGCGGGTGCGTTGGGCCATGTCTGCTGCAGCCTCTCGGGCATGGATTCGCTTTAAGTAGTGTAAGGGCCTCGCGTACCGCGCCGCGGCGGTCCGTCGACAGTTGTGACGCAACCCGTCACCTGCATTCCCCTTCCGCCTCCATGGACCCCACCGCCACCACCAGCTCCCCGGCCCTTTCCGTGGCCCTCGCCGTGCTGGCGGTGCTGCTTTCACTCACCGGTTTTGGGGTGTACCAAGCCTTCGGGCCGCCCTCCAAGGGCCTCACCGACCCCTTTGACGACCACGAAGACTGAGCCCTAAGCGCTGACCCAATCAGGGCGCACTCGCCAAAAGCCCAGGCTCCACGGCGCCAGCAGCCAGGGATCTTCAGAGAGCTTTCCCTGGGAAATCAGAGGCTGATCCAGGCCATCTAGTCGCTCCAGCAGCTGCCAGCTCTCTCCCAACTCCAGGTAACGGCGGCAAGGGGAACAGTTCTGCACGGTGAGCACCACGTCCCCGGACTCCCCTAGCGGCCGGCAGCCCAGTAGCAACAGCCCCTCGCCCAGGGGAGGCAGGGCCTGAGGTCGTTTAGGCCGGCCCTGGGCCGCCGCCGGCCGCAGCCATAGCGGTTCCCTGAAGGCCACCGCCTGCTTGGGCACCTGGGCCCGGCACCAACCTGCTGGGCAGGGCGCCAGGGCCAGCCGCAGGCGCTGCTGGCCGTTATCGGCGCCAGGATCGGGCCAAGTAGGCGCCCGCAGCAACGACACACCCAACTGCTCCGGACTAGCCGACACCCCCTGGGGCCCATCGAGCAGCACCGCCAAGCCGCCGCCAGCAGCCACAGAAGCGATCCAGCTGATCGCTGGCAGCTCCCAGCGGGCCTGCTCGCGGGCAGTGACCGGCTGGGCTGGCCGTTCCAGCACGCCACCGGAGGTATCTGCCGCCCAGCGCTGGGCCGGCTGGGCCAGGGGGATCTCCAGGCGCAGCAGCTCATGGCGCTGGCGCCAGTCGACGCTGAGCACAAGCTCGAGCCAGGGGGTATTGGCAAGTAAGCGCCCCTCAAGCCGCACCGCACTTGCCCCGCACTTGCCCCGCCACACAAAACTGGTACACAGCTCGCCCTGCTCCAGCCAGCTCGGCTCGCCCTGCCACTGCCAGGCCAGCGGATGGTCCCGGTAGCCCGTGGCGATGTCCCAGGCATCCCAAAACTCACCTCGATCGGCAAAACGCCGCCAGGCCAGCGGGCCTGCCAACTGGGGCTGATCCTGGCTATCCCACAGCTGCTCGAGGCCCCGCGGCCCCAGCTCAAAACTCACCAAACCGTTGCCGCAACGCCAGCCCTCTCGCCACACCGGCGCCTCAACCTGAGCTGCCTCAACCTGAACTGCCTGAGGGGCCGCCGCTGCGACCGTTCGCTCTAGGGGCAGGGCGGCCACGCCCGCCAAGGGCGGCAGCTGCAGCCACTGGCCGCCAGCCCGGGCCGGCTGGGACGGCAGCTTCACCCCGCCCCAACTCCAGCCGCCCAACGGCACCCGCAGACTGCGGGCCCGGGGAGGCAGGGGCTGGAGCTGGGCTACCCACCAACCCTCGCCCACACCCACACCCACACAGTCATCTTCACCGTCACCAGCTCCTAGCCAGGCCTGCAGAGCCCGATCCCGTTGCAGGCAGGCGCTGCGGCGCGCTGCCCGCCACTGGGGCTCGGCCTGCTCGAAAACCTCTGGAATCGAGGTGCCGGGCAAAATGTCGTGAAACTGCTGAAAAAGCAGAGTTCGCCAGTCGACCGTTTCAGGCTCGCCGGCTAGGGCCTGGGCCAGCTCCGCCTCCCGCAGCAGCCGCTCGAGTGTGCGGTTGTGGCGCTTCTGATCAGGGCGCGAGGTGGCGCAGCCGCGATGCAGCTCCAGGTAAAGCTCGTCGCGCCACACCGGCAGCCGGGGCGCCAGCGGCTCGAGGTCAGCCAAATAACCCCGCAAGCTGCCGTGATGCTGGGGAGCAGCTTCAGCTTGCTGCTGCCAGAGCCGCAGCTGCTCGAGCATTTCAGC
Organism: Cyanobium sp. WKJ7-Wakatipu; assembly: GCF_024345355.1. Taxonomy (NCBI): domain Bacteria; kingdom Bacillati; phylum Cyanobacteriota; class Cyanophyceae; order Synechococcales; family Prochlorococcaceae; genus Cyanobium; species Cyanobium sp. WKJ7-Wakatipu. The sequence continues at coordinate 162,342 of NZ_JAGQAY010000004.1, read as the reverse complement.
GCTGGGGCCTCCACCGTGGTCGCCCACTCCAGGCAGCCACAGGGCCGAATCAACCCCGGTCGCGCCTTGCCAAGCCAAGCGATAGCGCTCCATCGCCACGGGATCGCCATCGGTGCCGATCGGGGCGTTGATCAGGGCCAGCAGCTCGGAACCGCAGCGGCTGCGCCAGCGAAACAGCCGGTGGGGGAAGGGATTGGTGGCGTTCCAGGCCATTTTGTGGGTGCAAAACCAACGCACGCCGGTGCTGCGAGCCACGGCCGGCAGGCCGCTGGCGAAACCAAAGCTGTCGGGCAACCAGGCCAGATAGTGCTCCAGCTCAGGAAAGCTGGCGGAGCTGAATTGCTGGCCCAGCTGAAACTGGCGCAGCAGTGAGGAGCTGCTGATCAGCACGCAGTCGCTCTCCACCCAGGGGCCGTTGATCGGTTCAAAGCGACCGGCTGCCACCGCGCGCTGCAGGCGGGCGAACAGGGCCGGCCGGTGTTGCTGCAGCCAGGCGTATAAAGCCGGTGTGGAGTGGCCGAAATGCAACTCCTCGAAGCGCTCGATCAGATCAAGGGCAGAGGTGAAGGTGCGCTCGGCCGCTTGCCAGGTGTCGGCCACCGGCCAAAGCCAGGCCAGATCGAGGTGGGCATGGCCCAACACATGAAACCGACCTGTCGGCGGTTCGCCGCTGCGCAGCTGGGCAAGCTCAGCCTTGGTTTCAGCCAACAAATCCACCGGATCGGCTGGATCCAGGGGCTCGAGCTCGAGACGGCTCTCGATCAGGGCACCGTCGTCGTGCAAGGGGCTGCGCAGGCGTAACTCCAGCTCAAGGGCCTCCCCCTGCCACCAGCGCTCGGGCAGCAACCAACGGCAAGCGGTGTCAAACAGGTCGCCGCCATGCACCCGCGCACCATCCACCCGCAGCTCCACCTGGTCGGCCCACCAGCGCAGCACCAACCGGGCCTGGGCAACGGGCTCCGGCTGCTGCAGCTGCAGCCAGTTCGCCGGGCAAACCAGCCGCAGCCGTAGCTCCCGCCACTGGCCACCCCGCGGCCAGATCACCAACCCCCGAGCCGCCCAATCCGGACGACATTGCTGGCCCCAAGGATCGTCAAGGGCTGGGCCAAACCGCCCTCCCGCCTGCACGCAGCGCCAGAGTGGTTGGAGATCCCAGCGCGAATGGGTTGGCCGCAAACGTGACTGAATCGTTTCAATCCATGGGGTCTGCCCTAGTCCTGAGGCCTCAGGCATCGTTGGATGGCAAGCCGAGTCCCATAGGATGATCCCGCAGCTGCGGGGTCGACTAGGCCCTTCAACGCGCCTGTCACTCCCTGTCACCCGCTCGCCATTCCCCAAGGCCGAACCATGCTCGCCCTCAAGATCTCGGTTTATTCGGTCGTCTTCTTCTTTATCGGGATCTTTGTGTTCGGCTTTTTGGCCAGCGACCCCAGCCGCACCCCGAGCCGTAAAGACCTGGAAGATTGATCAGCTGGCACTAGGCAGGCAAGATCCTGATTCTGTTTGTGGGATGATCCCCAAAAGGACCTGCTGCGCCTGATTTAATCGTGCCAATTTCAGACACGCTTCCTTCAACACTTCAGGCTCAAGAAGGTCTTAAGGGCTGATGTATTTGGCTGGCAATTCCCACCGAGTGCCTCTGGGGAAATCGCCTTTAAAAAGGCTCGCTCAACAACTATTAACAGCTGCTTGCCTATCCGTCCTATTCGCTCCAGAGGCTCTTGCAGGCGATATTCCCAGCCAGCCTGGGACAGCCAAAGCCTCTAGTTCAGTTATTCCTGCTCCCAACTTTGCTGTAATCAAGGCCGATCAGCAAGGCTACGACCAGCAACTGGGCCGGTTTGTTGCCACCGGCAACGTAGAAGCACGCTTCAATGGCTGGCGCCTGCTGGCAGATCGAGTCGAAATGGCAGAAGCCAGCCGCAGTGTCTACGCCAGCGGGCAAATTCGCCTGATCAAAGGAGATCAATACCTGCAAGCAAGCCGGCTGCGCTATAGCGAACTAGAAGGCAGCGGCGAACTTGACGACGTCTATGGCGTTATCGAGCAGGACACCCTTGCCCGGGACATCAATTCTCAAGGGGTCAATTCAAAAGAAGTCAATTCTAAAGAGGTCAATTTTAAAGAGGTCAACTCCCCAGATCCCAACGCCAAAACGAACGGTCTGCCGTCTAACTTCAGCCAACCAGCGTTTGCCTGTCCGCCACTCAGCGCAGATCCTGCCAATAGAACGCTGGTGCGGGTGTTGCCACCAGGTCGCATCAGCCTGCCCACCATGCCAGCGCCAGCCGGCTGCCCTGGCAGTGAGCTCTCCACTCCAGCTCTATCTCTAAATAGGGCACTGGAATCAGTTGCTTTCGGCCCCCCCCAGGCGGGCGGCCCGCAGGCACAGGCGATCTCGATGGGATCTGGGAAACCTGTCGTTAAAGCAACTGAGATCGAGCAGCTGCCAGACGTGGACTCAAAGGTGAGCAACGTGACGTTCCAGCAGAGCTGGAGCACCAGCGTGAAGCTCGACCTGGGAGCCGTTATTGACACCACGGACTCGCTCAACAGCAATGGGCAGGGCTACCGCCCGCCCGCAAACAAAGGGGGCACGATCAGCCGCATTCGCTTTCAAGGAGCCCAGATCCAAATCAGAGGCAACCGCTGGACTGCCGAACAAATTGCTTTTACCAACGATCCCTTCACTCCTGCCGCCTCTTGGAGCCTGGCCCGCAAGGTGGTGGCCGTTATGGATGGGCGCGGCGTGACCCGCATCAACAGCCGCAGCAGCCAGATTCTGCTGGACGGCAAAGTTTCTTTGCCTGCAATCACAAACACAACCATCGGCGCCGAAGAATCTCGTTTTGCCTGGGATACCGATAAAGAAGATCGCGATGGCTTCTTTATTGGCTACAATTTGGAGCCAATAAAAATAGGCAAGCGGGGCAGCTTGCAACTCCAGCCCCAGCTGAATGTGCAGCGAGCCATCGAAGGCCGTACCAGTAGCTATGTGCTTCCTGGACAAAGCCTGGCTAATCCCACCAGCGAACAGACCGCCAAGCTCGCAGATATGTTCGGCCTGCTGGCGGGACTCAACCTGCCCATGGGCTGGCTCTCATTAAATGCTGAAGCCAGCCTGTCTACCCTCAACCCGGACAACTTCCGATCCGGCATCCGCAGCACCAGCCGCCTGACGGCGCCGCTTAACCTGCCCGGCCATACAAGCGCAAACGCTAATCTATTTGGATCATATCGAGAGCGCATTTACAATGGCAGCCTGGGACTTCAAGCCGTAGTTTATTCCTATGGCGCCAATCTAGCTGGCAACGTGGTCTTGAATCAGCCCAAGGCTCAGGCTGCCCCCCAAAAAGCTCCCTACTTGGTACCGGTGAGCCTCAACTGGGCGACCCAATCTGGCATCTATGAGGCAACACTATTTGGAACAAATACCCTCGAAACTTTATGGCGTAGCTATGCCAACCTGGCAGCAAGCACCACCCTGCAGCTCTGGCAGGGCTCTGCCCTTGATGCCAGCAAAGATCCCAAGCGGGGCTTGCGCTATGCACCTGTGCCGGTAGTACCAGGCCTGGGAATCAACTTCGGAGCCAGTGGCTATGCAGCCACTTATAGCGATGGAGCAAAGCAGAACACCCTCGCCCTGTGGGGCGGACCTTCGTTCACGCTGGGACAGTTTGATCGACCCGTATTCGATTACACCCGCTTCTCCGCCTCAATCGCTGGCACCTTTTTAAATGGAGCCAGCCCCTTTGGCTTTGATCGCACGGTAGATCTACGCACCCTTAGTTTTCAAGCAGCCCAACAGATCTATGGTCCAATTGTGCTGGAAGCTGGTGCCACCTTCAACATTGATAATGGCTCCGAATTCTATGGCGACGTTTCCTATTCCTATGTGGAATTAAAACTGCAACGCCGCTCCTACGAGCTCGGGGTCTACTACAGCCCCTACGACGGCATCGGCGGCATCCGCATCAAACTCAACGACTTTAACTTCAACGGCAATGGCACACCCTTCGTGCCCAAGCCTAGAAGCCGTTGATGTAAGGCAACGATGCAGCGGTGCGAGCCAGCTCGCCGTCGTTGGCCAGCAACTGGGAGGTGGCATCCCATTGCCCAGAAGCCAGCATCTGCTGGGGACCGGACTGGAGTTCTAGCTGCCAAAGCTGTCCCCGGGAGGCTTCCAGGGTGGCCTTAGCCAGCGACAAGCTCAGCTCCTGGCCAGGATCGGCGATCAGCGACTCTTGCAGACTCAGCACGCTGGCGTGGGATGCGGTGAAACAGGGGATTCCCAAGGCCAGACAGTTGCCATAAAAGATCTCAGCAAAGCTTTCCCCCACCACCGCCCGGATACCCCAGCGCATCAACGCCTGGGGTGCATGCTCACGACTTGAGCCACAGCCAAAATTGCGATTCACAACCAGCACAGTGGCTCCCTGCAGCTCTGCTCGATCGAAGGGATGCTCCCCAGAGAGCTCGGCCCGATCATCGGCAAACACCTGCTCGCCAAGCCCGTCAAAGGTGACACATTTAAGAAAACGGGCTGGAATGATTCGATCGGTGTCAATGTCGTCACCGGTGATGACAACGGCGCGCCCGCGCACAGCCGAGATAGGGCCAAAGGGAAAGCTGGAGGTGGTCATGGCCGCGGTCATGGCGTGGTGTTAATCATCTGGCGCACATCACACACTTTGCCGGCAATTGCGGCCGCAGCCACCATCGCCGGACTCATCAGCAGGGTGCGGCCGGTAGCCGAGCCCTGGCGACCCTTGAAGTTGCGATTACTTGAACTAGCGCTGATCTGGCGGCCCTCAAGCCGATCTGGATTCATGGCCAGGCACATCGAGCAGCCGGGCTCACGCCACTCAAAGCCAGCCTCCCTAAACACCTGGTCAAGCCCTTCAGCTTCCGCAGCCGCCGCCACCTGTTCAGAGCCAGGCACCACAAAGGCCTTGATGCCCGGAGCTACATGGCGTCCTTTGGCCACCGCCGCAGCCACCTGCAAATCGGACAGGCGCCCATTGGTGCAGCTGCCAATGAAGCAAACATCCACCACTGTGCCTGCAATCGGAGTGCCGGGCTGCAGATCCATGTAGCGGTAGGCCTCCTGGGCCAAGGGCCGCTCATCCGGCTCTGTCTGCTCCAAGGTTGGCACCGTTTCATCAACGCCGATGCCCTGGCCGGGGGTGATCCCCCAGGTAACTGTCGGCGCAATGGCCGCAGCATCGAAGCGCACCGCATCGTCAAAAACTGCGTCTGCACCACTGGCCAGGCCACGCCACCAGGCCACAGCCCGCTCCCAGGCTTGAGCCTTGGGGGCATAGGGCCGGCCTTGCAGGTAGGCAAAGGTGACGGCGTCGGGGTTGACATAGCCGCAGCGGGCACCGCCCTCGATTGCCATGTTGCAGAGGGTCATGCGCTCCTCCATCGTCAAAGCATCGATGGCTGGACCGGCAAATTCGTAGGCGTAGCCCACACCACCTTTGACACCCAACACCCGGATGATGTGCAAAACCAAGTCTTTGGCATAGACGCCGGGCTGCAGCTGACCCTCAACCCAAATCCTCCGCACCTTGAGCTTGCCCATCGACAGGCTCTGGCTGGCCAGCACATCGCGCACCTGGCTGGTGCCAATGCCAAAGGCAATCGCCCCAAACGCCCCGTGGGTGGAGGTGTGAGAGTCGCCGCAGGCAACGGTCATACCCGGCTGGGTGAGGCCCAATTCGGGGGCAATCACATGCACGATTCCCTGGCGGCCGCTGCCGAGGCCATGCATAGGGATGCCGTAGTCGCTGCAGTTGCGCTCGAGGGTGGCGAGCATCTCCTCAGCCAGGGGATCAGCAAAGGGGCGCGCCTGGGATGTGGTGGGCACGATGTGATCAACCGTGGCCACGGTGCGCTCGGGGAGTCGCACCGGTAGGCCCAGATCTTTCAAGGCAGCAAAGGCCTGGGGGCTGGTCACCTCATGAATCAGGTGCAACCCGATAAACAACTGGGTGGAGCCGCCAGGCAACTGGGCCACCCGATGCAGATCCCAGACCTTGTCGTAGAGGGTGCCGGCACTCACGAAAGGTCCGTTCGACTGAGGCTTAAGCCTAAAGCTGCGCCCCGGGGGCGTCGGCCAGCCGCAGGCGCAAGCGATTGAGCGCTTCACCGCTCGTCAACCGCTGGATCCAGACCCGGCCCCGCGTGGCGCCAAAGCGCACTGCCTCGCTGCTGCAACCATCCTGGCCGGCAATGGCGATATGCACAAGTCCTACCGGCTTCTCACTGCTGCTACCCCCCGGGCCGGCGATGCCGGTCACAGCAATTGCCCAGGTGGCACCAGTTGCACGGCGAGCGCCCTCAGCCATGGCGATAGCTACCGGATCGCTCACGGCGCCTTGCCTCTCAAGCAGCGCCTGCGGCACCCCAAGCAACGCCTGCTTAATCGAGTTGGCATAGGCAATCACCCCACCAACAAAGCCATCAGAGGCTCCGGGCACCGCCGCCAGTGCCGCCCCCAGCCCCCCGCCAGTGCAGCTCTCAGCTACAGCCAGCGTCTCACCGCGGCGGCGCATCTGCTCAAGCACCACACTGGCCAGGCTGTCGTCATCGACGCCGAAGCAGGCCCTACCAGAGCGGGCCCGGATCTGCGCCTCAAGCGGAGCCAGCAGGATCTGGGCTTCAGCAACGCTGCCTGCCCTGGCCGTGAGGCGCAGCTTCACTTCACCGGCGCCGGCGTAGGGAGCCACAGTTGGGTTGTCTAGGGCCAGCAGATCGGCCATCTGCTCAGCCAGAGCCGACTCGGAAACGCCCCAAAAGCGCAACATGCGACTGGCGAACACCCCCTCAGCCAAACCAGCTGAGCGCAGCCATGGCTCCGCGGTGCCAAACCACATCGCCTCCATTTCGCTTGGCACGCCAGGGAAAGTGAGCACGGTGAATCCGGGCTGGATGCCCGGGGCCGCCGGCGGGGTCCAGATCATGCCGGGGGCGGTGCCGGTGGGATTTGGCAACACCGCCGCCCCTTCGGGCAGGAATGCCTGCTTGCGGTTGCTGGGGGAACAGAAACGGCCGCGGGCGCCGATGCGGGCCTGGATGGCGCTCCAGATCTCTGGGTGCTCCACCAGGGGCGTGTCAAAAGCAGCAGCGATAGCTTCTGTGGTCAGGTCGTCTGGGGTCGGGCCGAGGCCGCCGGTAGTGATCAACACCCTGCAGCGACCTGCCGCTTCCCGCACCGCTGCCATCAGGCGCGTGCGATTGTCGCCAACCACGCTCTGGCGCTGGTGGGCGATGCCCAGCGCTGCCAGCTGCTCGGCCAGCCAGCGGGCATTGCCATTAGTGATGTTGCCGAGCAGCAGCTCGGTGCCGATGCAGAGGATCTCGGCTGTCACAGCCTCACAGCTCCCGGTTGGCCGCAGGCTGCTGCAAGGCCCGGCGAGTACTAACCAGCACCCAGATCAACACCGCAGTAGCCAGGGCCAGCCAGAGGAAGCGCAATTCAGCATTCACCAGCACCAGGGCAAGGGAGCCCAACCACTGGGTGAAGGCATAAATAAGCAACACAGTGCGGCGATGACTCAGTCCCGTCCTCAGCAGCCGGTGGTGCAGGTGGCGCCGATCGGGATAGAAGGGAGAGTGGCCTTCGCTGAGGCGGCCCATGATCACAGCCGACATGTCGGCCAAGGGCAGCGACAGGATCAACAGCGGGAGCAGCAGGCTGACGCTGGTGAGCCCCTTGGCCGGGCCGACGATGCTGATCGCCGCTAGGGCAAAGCCCAAGAAATAGGAGCCGCCGTCGCCCATAAAGATGCGGGCAGGGTTGAAGTTGTGGCGCAGGAAACCGAGGCAGCTGCCGGCCAGCGCCGCGGCCAGCAGGCCAGCAGCAGGCTGATGCAGGCTGAAACTCACCGACAACAAACCCACTGCAGCGATACCGCTCACGCCCGCCGCCAGACCATCGAGACCATCAAGCCAATTGATGGCGTTGGTGATACCCACCAACCAGATCACCGTTGCCAGCAGGCTGAGCCAATCTGGCAATGGCAGCAGCAGATCAGAGCCTCCCCACCAGCCCATGGGGATCTCGATGTTGCCGATGCGCACACCCTCGTTCCAAGCAACCATCGAAATGGCCAACTGGCCGGCCAAACGGGGCAGGGGCGGCAGGGCATAGAGATCATCTGCCAGCCCGATCAAGAAAAAACAAAGAGCTCCAGCCAGGGTGGTCCAGATCAACTGGTCCTTAGCAGCGGGAAGGTTGGCGAACCCACCCAAGGCCCAGGTGAGACCCAGGGCTGCACTAAAGGCGATAACAATGCCGACCCCTCCAAGGCGCACCATGGGAGAGGTGTGCTGCTTGCGGGAATCGGGAGCATCCACCAATCCCAAGCGCAAGCCGAGCCGGCGTACCACTGGCACCACCAAAGCCGTGCACAGAGCAGCAACGGCAAAAGTGAGCAAGGCGGCCGCGTTGGGGCTGTAGGCGAGGGTCACTGAACCAGACCGAAGCAAGCCGAAAAATGGCCTTCAGCAACCAGCTTACGGGCGTTGAAGTGGATCAAGCGTGCTGAAGCTCACGCGCTGCTGCGTAAAGCGGGAAGCGCTCACAGAGAGCCGCAACCCGATCGCGGCAGCGCTGCTCAATAGCGCTGTCTTCGGGATTGAGCAGGCGATCAGCAATCACATCGGCCACCTCGCGGAAGGCGGCTTCGTCAAAACCGCGGGTGGTGCAGGCAGCGGTGCCCAGGCGCAGGCCGCTGGTCACGAAGGGCGACTGGGGATCGAAGGGCACCGTGTTCTTGTTGGCGGTGATGTGCACATCACTCACCAGCAGGTCAGCCACCTTGCCGGTCATGGCGATGCCGCGCAGATCCAGCAGCACGATGTGGTTGTCGGTGCCGCCGCTCACAACGGCGATGCCGCGCTCCTGGATGCGCTCGGCGAGGGCCTGGGCGTTGGCAACCACCTGCTGGCTGTAGACGCGGAAGCAGGGCTGTAGGGCCTCACCAAAGGCCACCGCCTTAGCGGCGATCACGTGCTCAAGAGGGCCGCCCTGGCTACCGGGGAACACGGCCTTGTCGAACTGCTTGCCGAACTCGGCATCGCGGCAGAGGATCAGGCCGCCGCGGGGGCCCCTCAGGGTCTTGTGGGTGGTGGTGGTCACCACGTCGCAATGGGGCACGGGGTTGGGGTGCACGCCCGCCGCCACCAGGCCGGCGATGTGGGCCATATCGGCCAGCAGGTAGGCGCCCACCTCATCGGCGATGGCGCGGAAGGCCTGGAAATCAATGGTGCGGGGATAGGCGGAGTAGCCGCAGACGATCAGCTTGGGCTTGTGCTCCAGGGCCAGCTGGCGAATGATGTCGAAGTTGAGCTGCTGGGTGTCGGGGTCCACGCCGTAGTGCACGGCCTTGAACCACTTGCCGCTCACGTTCACCGGCGAGCCATGGGTGAGGTGGCCGCCATGGCTGAGGTCCATACCCAGGATCGTGTCGCCGGGCTGCAACAGCGCCAGGAACACGGCGAAGTTGGCCTGGGCACCGCTGTGGGGCTGCACGTTGGCCCAGGCGGCACCAAACAACTGCTTGGCCCGCTCAATCGCCAGCTCCTCGATCGCATCCACATGCTCACAGCCGCCGTAGTAGCGCTTGGATGGCAGGCCTTCGGCGTATTTATTTGTGAGCACCGAGCCCTGGGCCTCCATTACGGCCCGGGAGGCAAAGTTCTCAGAGGCGATCAGCTCCAGGTGGGTTTCCTGGCGCTGCAGCTCCTTTTCAATCAGCCCGGCGATGGCGGGATCTCCGGCAGCTAGGGACTGGTTGAGGGCAGCACCGCCGGGGTTGGCCATGGTTAAGGGTTAATTCGTCCGATGATCGTAAAGACCAGCGCCGGGCAAGGGATACCTCCATGTCGAAGCCAACCCACAAAAAAACCGCCCAAAGGCGGTTTTGAAAGAAGCGCGCCTGGAGAGATTCGAACTCCCGACCCTCTGATCCGTAGTCAGATGCTCTAATCCGCTGAGCTACAAGCGCATGGGCCCATTCTCACCGCACGGAGGGCCCATCCGTCAAACACCCCGTCCTCGCCTCCCCATCAATGCCCATCCGCTGGTACGGCCCCGCCAACCCCGAAGACCCCACCTACAGGCACTTCGAACGGATCGTGAACCTGACGCTCCACGCCGCCCTATTCGCCGCCCTGAACAGCGGCCTCTGGTTGGTACAGGAAATGCGTCACCCCTGGGCCCACCTCAACTGGCTCAGCCTGGGTTGGTTGCTGGTGTTGCTGGTTCACGCTGGCGCTGTAGTGGCTCTGCGTCCAACCCCCCGGCTATGACCCTCTCCGCCACAGACCTAAAAGAACTGGAACTGGTCCTGGCAGATCGCATGTATGTGCAAGTTGCCAGTTGGCACCTCTACCTCGGCGACGCCGGCCTGGCCCAGGCCCTGGCGATCGAATGTTCCGCCCGGCTGGACCAGGGGGCGGAGGTGTGCGCACGCCAGGCCCTTGAGGCGGTGCAGGTGCCGATCGGCGCCAGCTCCACCCGGCTGCCCCTGGCTCGGCTGGTGCCCGCCGGCCAGCTGCGAGATCTCGAAGAGGTGCTGGAGCAGTTTTGCCGATAAGGTTGTGGGAACTGGCGACGGGCTGTGCTGGTCATTGAGGTAACCAACGCCCGCGATGTGGTGCGTCAACGCCTGGGTCGCCTGGGCGGACGCCTAATCGGCAAGGTGGTGGACGCCGAGGCCCAGGTTGAAAAAGCCCTGATTCAGGAGCTAGAGACGGCCTTCAAGGAATTCGGCATTGAGGCACGCATCTTTTCGGTGGACGGCCCCCGGATGCTGGGTCGCTCCCACCTGGAGATTCCAGTTCAGGTGCGAGCTGAACGGGACGTTCGCCTCGACCCCTAGCGCCTGGCGCCAATTCGAGGCAAGCGATCCCGCAACTGGTCGGTCAGATCCTTGACCTCTGGCACCTGGGCAAGGCTGGCCACCACGCCATAGATCAGCACACCCACTCCGCCGGCAAAGCTGCACTCCAGGAGCCGCCCCCAAAGACCAGTGGGCCAGGCCACAGTTACTGACACGCCCCAGGCCACCAGTCCGGCCAGTACGGCAGCACCGAACAGCAGCATCGTGTCGCGCAGCCACAGCCGCAATGGCAGCCCGCCGAGCTTGGTCTGCAGCGCCAGCAGCAAACCCACACAAGTGATCAGATTCACCGCCACGGTGGCCAGCACCAGGCCGGCGGCGCCGCAATAGAGGCCAGGCAGCAGCTGGGTAGCGCCGGGCACCGGTCCGCCCACGAAAGCCCAGCAGAAGAGCGCATTCAGCCCAATCCCCGCCATCGACCAGCGGAACGGGGTAACCCCATCGCCGAGGGCATAGAACACCCTCACAAGCACGTCGCGAGCCAGATAGGCGGGCATGCCGATGCCGTAGGCCATCAGCAGGTTGCCCACCAACTCCGCAGCACCGGCATTGAAAGCTCCCCGCTCATAGATCAAAGCCACGATCGGCAAAGCCAGCGCCACCATCAACGCCCCCAGGGGCAGCATGCTGGCGTTGGAGAGCATCAGCCCCTGGCGGATACGACCAACCAGCTCAGGTCGATCGTCCGGTGCCGTCAGCCGAGCATAAACCGGCAGAAGGGGCACCAGCAGGGCATTGGAGAGCAACCCGAGGGGCGTTTGCACGAGCAGGTTGGCGTAGCCGAGACCCGCCGCGGCCGCCGGGATGCCCGAAGCGAAAAACAGGGACACAAACACGTTGATCTGCAGCATCCCCGAGGAGAGGGTGGCGGGCCCCATCACCTGCAGCACCTCGCGCACACCGGGGTCCCTCCAGTCCCACACCAGCTGAAAGCGTTGCAGCCCTTGCCGGGCCAGGGCTGGCAGCTGGATCAGCCACTGCAGCACCGCCCCCAAAGTTGTGGAGCCGGCCAGCACCACGCCGCCAAGCACCGCCGTGGTGGGCAGGGTGATCGCTGCACCGAGCTGCCACCACAGCACAGCGATACCAGCGATCACGGCCACGCTCGAGAGCAAGGGGCTCACCGAGGGCAACCAAAATTCATCAGCAGCATTAAGGGCTCCAAAGCCCAGGCCGATCAGCCCGGCAAATAGGGCCATCGGTGCCATCCAACGCAGCTGCAGTACGGCGATGTCGTGGCGGGTGGCATCCAGCCCCGGGCCCACCAGGGTGATCAGGGGGCCAGCGAACACCAGCAGCAACACCGTCACCCCGATCAACCCCGCCCCCACCAGGGTGTTGATTGCTGCCAGCACGTAGGCGCCTTCTTGGCGGGGCCGGCGGGCCAGCACGCTCACCATGGCGCTGTGGAAAGGTCCGTTAATGCCGCCCAGCAGGATCAGCAGAAAGCCGGGCAGCACGTAGGCGTAGTTGTAGGCGTCGTAAGCCGCGCCAACGCCGAAGGCTGCTGCAATGGCCTGCTGCCGCACCAAGCCGGCCAACTTGCTGAGGGCAGTGGCCACTGCCACAACCAGGGCAATGCGCCTGAGGGACTTTGCCATCAAGTGGGACCCAAGGCCCGGGAGTTGGCGGCAGTATGGCTGGCCTGCTCCAATCCATCCCACCCCGCCCGCCATGGCCACCTGCGTGCTTAGCCTCGGCCCCCTGGTAGAGGGCACCTTGGTGAAGCGCTACAAGCGCTTCCTGGCCGATATCGAACTAGAAAACGGCGAGCTGGTCACGGCCCACTGCGCCAACACCGGGCCGATGACCGGAGTGCTGCACCCCGGCGGAAGGGTGCGCTTGCGCCACGCCCCTTCCCCCAGCCGCAAGCTTGCCTGGACCTGGGAGCAGGCCCAAGTGCCTGGCGCCGATGGCACGCCCATCTGGGTGGGCATCAACACGGCCCTCCCCAACCATCTGGTGCGGGCCACGATTGAGGCCGGTTGCCTGGAGCCCTGGCTGGGGCCGATCGCAGCCATCCGTGCCGAGGTGCCCTATGGCGAAGGGCGCCGCAGCCGCATCGACCTGCTGCTCACCCCAGCGGAAAACGCCGCCGATCCCAGGCCGATCTACCTGGAGGTGAAAAACACCACCTGGAGCGAAGGGGAGCTGGCCCTTTTCCCAGACACCGTTACTGAACGGGGCCAAAAACACCTGGTGGAGCTGATGGCCCTGCTGCCAGAGAGCCGGTCCGTACTGGTGCCCTGCCTTAGTCGCGGCGATGTGAGCCGCTTTGCCCCGGGCGACGCGGCCGACCCACGCTATGGCGAACTGTTTCGCCAGGCCCTGGCAGCGGGCGTGGAGGTACTGCCCTGCCGCTACAGCTTCAGCGCCAGCGAGGTGAACTGGCATGGAATTGCGGCTGTGGAAACCCACGGTCCCGCCCTTGGGGCTGGCTAAGCGCCACAATCCCGCGATGCTCCCGTTCCACTGGCTCACCCAGACCATCGCCCTAGGCCTGGGCATTTCCTTCAGCCCACTCAACATCGCTCTGGTGGCCCTGCTGCTGCTGGGCCCCAACCCGCTGCGACGCTGCTTCACCTACCTGGGGGGCTGGATACTCGCCAACGGTGGCGCGCTGGCAGCGGTGGTGCTGGTAGGCAGTCGCTTCAGTTGGGCCATGCAGCTGGGCAGCCGCGGCCAGGTGTTGATGGACCTGATCGGTGCCGGAGCCCTGGTGGCCTTGGGGCTGTTCCAGCTAACCCCTGCAGCAGCCATCGGTGAGGAGAGCTGGGCGATGCAACTGATGGGCCAGCTGCCCGAGCTCGACTGGTTTCCCCTGCTCGGACTGGGGGCCGGCTGTGCCTTGGTCAGCCCGGAAAATCTGGTTTTTTACGCCAAGGAAGGGGGCATGTTGCTCACCAACCACACCTCCCTGCGCGGGGATCTGGAGGTGGGCGCCGTATTTGTGGCCGTAACCACCTCGCTACTGCTGCTGCCACCACTGGCCTGGCTGCTGAGCGGCGGCAGGCTGCGCCAGCCCCTGAGCCGCCTCAACGACTGGCTTGTGCATCGAGCCGAATGGCTGGTGGGGGTGTTCGCCCTAGTGCTGGGGGTCTATCTGGGCTGGCAAGGAATTGAGGGCCTCCACCAGATGACCCTGGTAGCCGCAGCTCTGACCTAAGTGGCCCATAGAGTTGATTCACCGAGACCTCGACGCTGTGGATACCCGCGCCTTCAAACGCTCCTTGCACCACTCGGAGCGTTACAACCGCCGAGGCTTCGGCTTGGGTAATGAGGTGGCAGGCAGCCTGGAGCAGGCCTACCAAAGCGATCTGATCGCCAAGCTGCGGGAAAGCGGCTACTCGCTCGAGAGCGGCCGCCTCACCGTGCGGCTGGCTGAAGCTTTTGGTTTCTGCTGGGGCGTAGAGCGGGCAGTGGCGATGGCCTACGAAACTCGGCGCCACTACCCCACTGAACGGATCTGGATCACCAACGAAATCATCCACAACCCTTCGGTCAACGATCACCTGCGCGACATGAACGTGCTGTTCATCTCCGTGGAAGACGGCATGAAAGATTTTTCGGAGGTTGCCAGCGGTGATGTGGTGATACTGCCCGCATTCGGCGCCACCGTTCAGGAGATGCAGCTGCTAAGCGAGCGGGGCTGCCACATCGTTGATACGACCTGCCCCTGGGTCTCCAAGGTGTGGAACACGGTGGAAAAGCACAAAAAGCACTCCTTCACCTCGATCATCCACGGCAAGGTCAAGCACGAGGAAACCCTCGCCACCAGCAGCTTCGCCGGCACCTACTTGGTGGTGCTCGACTTGGCCGAAGCCCAAATGGTGAGCGAATACATCCTCGGCAATGGCGATCGGGAATCATTCATGGCCCGCTTTGCCAAAGCCTGCTCGCCCGGCTTTGATCCCGACCGCGATCTGATCCGGGTGGGCGTCGCAAACCAGACCACCATGTTGAAGAGCGAAACCGAAGAGATTGGCCGCCTGTTCGAGCGCACCATGCTGCAGCGCTTCGGCCCCATTGAGCTCAATGAGCACTTCCTGGCCTTCAACACCATTTGCGACGCCACCCAAGAGCGCCAAGACGCCATTTTCGCCCTAGTTGATGAGCCCCTCGACCTGATGGTGGTGATCGGCGGTTACAACTCGTCCAATACCACCCACCTGCAGGAGATCGCCGTCAGCCGCGGCATCCGCTCCTTCCACATCGACACCCCCGAGCGCATTGGCCCTGGCAACCGCATCGAGCACATGCCCCTAGGGGGCGAGCTCGAAATCGAGCTGCCCTTCCTGCCCGAAGGTCCAATCCGAGTGGGCATAACCTCCGGGGCTTCCACACCCGACCGAGTGGTGGAAGACGTGATCGAGCGGCTGATCGAACTCTGCGAAGCCTGAGCCGAACCAAGGTGTCCGGGTGTCACAGCGGGCGGCACTTGGGCCCACCATGGGCTTTACATTGATTAAAGAACGTCTTGAACAAGTCCGGCATCCTGCTGCCAGGGCTGGTCAAACGCCAGGAGTTGCCTTTGTCGTTGTCAACCGCACCAGCCCAACCGTCGTCCAAGGGAGAGCTGGGCTCCGGTCTGTTGCTGCGCCACAGCGATGATCCGAGGGTGCGGCGCTATGCCAGTGCCTTTGCTGACGTGATGGAAATGCGGGCCAGCGCGCCCGTTGTCTCCGAATACCTCGATCACCACGAGGGGTGGTTTCGCCGTTGCGCTGACCCGATGACTGTGGACCCCCTCGGCAAGCGGGGCTACGCACTGACTCTGGGCACCTTTGGCAACTTCGGCTTCGAAGTGGAGCCCACCATCGGCCTGGAGTTGCTGCCCCAAAACCAGGGGCTGTACCGAATTCTGACCGTGCCCCACCCCGGCGGCGATCCTAAGCTTGGTGGGCTTTACGACGTCGAGTTCAACGCCTCGCTGCAACTCGACCAAGCCAATGATGCTGCCGTAGCTTCCAACGATCCCCAGTCCCAAACTTTGGTGCGCTGGGAGCTTGACTTGAGCGTCTGGGTACGCCTACCTGGGGTGATCACCCTGCTGCCTGATGGGCTGGTGCAGTCGAGCGGCGACCACCTGCTGCGTCAGATCGTGAGGCAGATCTCTCGCCGGCTCACCTGGAAGGTGCAGGAAGATTTCCACGGCAGCCACGATCTGGAGTGCCCACCCCGGCGAAGCGCCCAGTTCTAAATCAACTGGGCTGTCTTTCTCACTTGAGACCTAGAACCGAAGCCAGCGCTCAAGCAGGGCGGTTCTCCCAGATTTTGTTGAGGATCTGAAAGCCACTCACCGCCTGCCACAGAAACAGGGTCATCATTGCCATGTTGAGGCCCACATGGACCTTGCGGGCGATCAGATTGCCCTGCTGCATCAGGGAGGTAAGCGACACCGCTAGGGCGATCAAGCAGGTCATGCCAATGCCCACAAGCAGGTGGGGGCCCACAAATAATTTGCCGTTATTGAGGTAGGTAACGGCCATACCGCCGAAGGTGCCCAGCACGGTGATCGCCAGGATCAGGCTGCCGATCTGGAAATGGCGCTTGGCAAACTGCCCCTTGATCAGCTGCTTGCGGGTCTCAGCATCTGCGGTGCGGGTTTTCTTGGCCTTGATGCCAAGCAGCATCCCGTAGCTGGAGAGGGCCAGCAGACCCAGCATCAACAGGGGATGGAGGAAGTTGAGGTTGTAGGCGAGGGCTTCGGGCATGGCGTCAGAGGGGGCCAAGGGATGGCTGCGGCAAGTGCCCAGCAGAACAGGACTTATGGAGCGAAACTACAACTCACTGCGCCCCAGCAAGGGCGTTAATGAAGAAAATGACGGCGACCGGTTACCACCATCGCCAAGCCAAGGGCATTGCAGGCAGTGATCGAATCGGCATCGCGCACGCTGCCGCCAGGCTGAATCACAGCAGTGATGCCCTGACCAGCGGCCAGCCGCACGGTGTCATCGAAGGGAAAGAAGCCATCGCTAGCAAGCACCGCGCCCCTGGCCCGATCCCCGGCCGCTTCCAAGGCCAGCCTGGCCGAGCCAACCCGATTCATCTGGCCGGCGCCAATGCCCAGGCTCTGACCACCCTTGGCCACGGTGATGGCATTGGAGCGCACGTGGCGGGCCAGCTTCCAGGCAAAACCGAGGTCGTCGAGCTCTTGGGCTGTGGGCTGGCGTTCGCTCACCACCTGCCAGGCCGCGCCATCAACCGGTTGATCGTCTAGCTCCTGTACCAGTACCCCGCCCAGCAGGGTGCGCAGCTGGCGCCTGGACGCCAGAGCGATCGCCGCAGGATTCAATTCCAGCAGGCGCAGATTGGCTTTCGTGGCCAGCCGCTCCGATGCCGGTCCGTCAAAGCCAGGCGCCACTACACATTCAAGAAACAGGCTGGTCAGCAATTCGGCGGTGGCTAGATCGACCACACAGTTGATAGCCACAATGCCTCCGAAGGCTGAGAGCCGATCGGCGTCAAGGGCCCGGCTGAGGGCAGCGGCGCCGTTGTGGCCGATTGCTACGCCGCAGGGGTTGGTGTGCTTGACCACAACCGCCGCGGGCTGAGCCCCGGGGCCGTAGCCAAACTGCCGCACGGTGGCTAGAGCCGCATCCAGATCGATCAAGTTGTTGTAGCTGAGCTCCTTGCCCTGCAGTTGCACCGCGGCGCCCCAGCCGGCAGCGGGCTCGCTGTGCCAGGTGGCCTGTTGGTGGGGGTTTTCGCCGTAGCGCAGGCTCTGGCGGGCGGGCAGTTCGAGTCGCAGGGGCGCCGCCACCGCTGAGGGGAGCTCGGCTGCGCCGGCCAGCTGGCCCGCAAGCCAGCTGCTGATCGCCGTGTCGTAGCTGGCGGTGTGCTGGAAAGCTTCCAGCGCCAGCTGGCGCCGCAGGACAGCGCTGATGGCTCCGGTGCGCAGGCACTCAAGAAAGGGTCCGTATTGGCAGGGGCTGGTCAGCACCACCACATCGGCGTGATTTTTGGCCGCTGCCCGCACCATTGCCGGTCCACCGATATCGATGTTCTCGATGGCGGTATCGAATGCCACCTCGGGGTTGGCAACGGTTTCTCGAAATGGGTAGAGGTTGACCACCACCACGTCGATCGGGGCAATGCCCTGGGCCTCCAGATCAGCCTGGTGGCTGGGCTCGCAGCGGCGGGCCAGGATGCCGCCATGGATGCGTGGGTGCAGGGTCTTGACCCTGCCGCCCAAGATCTCAGGGGCCCCGGTGTGCTCCGCCACCTTGGTGACCTCAAGCCCGGCCGCCTTGAGGGCCGCAGCGGTGCCGCCACTTGAAATCAACTGATAGCCAGCCTCCAGCAGCCCCTCGGCCAAGGGCACCAGGCCCTCCTTATTGGAGACGCTTAGAAGGGCCGTGGGGGCCATGGCTGCCAAACGTGCAGGTATAAGGGCCAACCTACGCAGCAATCGATCCCCCGCCATGAGTAGCCAAACCAGCCAGCCCAACGACCAACTGATCCGCAGTGGCCCGGACCTGAGCGACCGGCGCCTTGTGCTGCTGCACGGCTGGGGAGCGGATGCCGACGATCTGCTCGACCTGGCCGAGGTGCTGGTGGGGCCAGCGGTGAGCGTGGTGGCCCTGCGGGCACCACTGCCGCATCCAAGCGGTAGCGGCCGCCAGTGGTACGACCTGCAACAGCCAAATTGGCCCCAGCTACCTGCCGCTCGAACCCAGCTGCTAGAGCGGCTCCTGGCCCTAGCTGTAGAGGTGCCCCTGCAGCAAACGGCTCTGCTGGGCTTCTCCCAAGGCGCCGCAATGGCCCTTGATGTGGCCACAGCCGGCAGCGGCCTACCCCTGGCCGGCCTGATCGGCTGCAGCGGCTACCCCCATCCCGGCTGGCAACCAACCGCAGCATGCCTGCCAAAAATCCTGCTCACCCATGGCGAACAGGATCCTGTGGTGCCCTACGGAGCCAGTGAGGCCCTAAAAGAGCAGTTGCAACTCGGTGGCATCGACACCGAACTGGTTGGGTTTACAGGCGGCCACACAATTGATAGCTGCCTGTTTCCTGCCCTGCGGAGCTACTTGGCCAGCCAGTGGTCATGCTGAACAACCACTGGCCCACCTGAGTTCCGCCAGGGCAAAGCCAAGCTCAAACGAAGGCGTATTCGTACTCCTCCATTTCTTCCCAGTCGTCGGCGGCGAGGGCTTCGATGCCTTCGAAAAGCACCTCCTCACCGATGCGGTCGACGATCGTGCGCAGTGAAGGAAACAGGAAATGGTTTTCCTCGGCGTACTGGGCGCTGAACAGACCCTTTTCGCCCCAGAAGAAGCGATCAGTGGTGTGCTCGTTGCGGCGCACGTTGAGAATTGCTGGGGGCACCAACAGCTCCTCAGCAATGAAGCGGCGTGCTGCCGTGACCGGCTTGTGGGAGCCGGTCTCGAGATTGAAGGTGGGAACATGCGCCAGCACCCGCTGGCCCGCGAGCCGGCGACGGCTAATCCGCTTGCGCTTTTTGGACATTGAACTGCTCCCGAGAAGGAGGAATTAGGAGAAGGAAAAGAAACCGGAGGGGGAACGGACAGTGGGAGCGCAAAACATGCGCAGGGTCCGTGACTCAGCCCACCCGCACCCCCCAAAATTTGGAGAGCAGGGCGACGCCCAAACGTTCTGTTGTCCGAGAGAGTCAGCAGGCCCAGGGGTCAGTGACGCCACACCCCGCCCATTCGGGGTGCAGAACAACAGGAAGCAAGATCGGCGAAAGTTGGATCTGTTACTGCTGTAGCCTGAATTGCCTGAATGGGCAACAAAGGGTGAGGGCGTCACGACGACGAGCCGCTGCCCGCTTGCGGACCGCGCCGTATTGGTCGATACCGCTCATCTTAAGACTTTTTTCTGGTTTTCCCACCCCTTATCCAAACTTATTGGAAGAGGGCCGGGGCTGAGGGCAGCAGATGCAAGTCTCCAACCGCTTTCTCGCCCTACTGCGCTTCCAGCTAGCCCAGTTCGCTGATCGCAGCGACCTCAGCTCCCTGGTGGTTTACGTCACCCAGCCCGGTGAAGCCAACGCCCCCATCCTGGTACCAATCGGCCAATGGCCCAGTGATGGCCGAGCCCTGCCTGCGGTCGAAGCCGGCAGTCCGCTGAGCTTGCCAGCGGAGGAGCGGCGCTGGCTGCCGCTGCGCCACCAACGGGTGCTGCTGGGCGCGATCCAGGTGGAAACCAGCGTGGTGCCCTGGCCAGACAGCCTGGGGCAGCGGCTCCAGGCCGTCGCCCTGTGTCTGACAGAAGCGCTCTGCCTTGATCTGGAACAACAGCAACTGCAGCAGACCCTCGAGCAACAGCAAGCCGAATTGAGCCTGCTGTTGCACCAGCTGCGCAACCCCCTCGCCGCGCTGCGCACCTTCGGCCAACTACTGCTGCGGCGCCTCGAACAGGACCAGCAGAACCGACCGCTAGTGGAAGGCTTGCTGGCGGAAGAGCGCCAGCTCAACCGCTACGTGGATGCCCTCAGCCAGCTGGGGCGCCACGAACAAGCCGCCGTCAGCGGCGAAGCGGCGCCGCCCCTGCTACTTCCCCCCGGGCTGGTGGGGCCCGAGGGCCAACCCCTGCTCGACTGGCTTCAGCCCTTGGTGCAGCGGGCTGCTGCCACGGCCTCTCTGCAGGGCCGCCCCTGGCATCCGCCATCCTGCTTGCCCAACTGGCACGGGGACAGTGGTGCCGTGGCTGAAATTTTGGCCAACCTGCTGAACAACGCCTTTCGATACAGCCCCAGCGGCACGGCCATCGGCCTGGACTGCCAAGCCCTGGCGTCTGGGGACTGGCAACTGACGGTGTGGGATGGCGGCGAGCCGATCGCCGAAAACGAGCGCCAGGCCATCTTTGAGCAGGGTTTCCGGGGGCGGCAGGGGCAGGGGCGGCCGGGGACGGGGCTGGGACTGGCCCTGGCCAGGGATCTGGCCCGCAGCCTCGGTGGCGAGCTCAACCTGGTGTTGCCGCCAGCAGCCGTTGCCCGGCAACTGCCCGAGCGGGGCAACGCCTTTTGCCTCAGGCTGCCAGCCGCGGCCCCAAGCCCAGCAGCAGGGCCATGAGCAGCAGGGCCAGAGCTTCTGTCCATTCGACACAGGCTCCGTAGCTATCGCCGCTATGGCCGCCGAGACGGCGGCCGAGCCATAGGGGCACGAGAACCGCTGGCAGCAAACCAACCCCCTGGGGCCAGGGCCAGCGGGTCCAGGCCGCTAGCCCCAGGGCCAGGGCGAACACCAGCAGGGCCGGCACCAGTTCCGCGGCCAGACCCCGCCAGTGCTGCCGGTGAAAAGCAGCACTGCCCTGCTGCCTCAAATATGGAAACCACTGCATGGCCAAAAGGGGTGACACCCGTCCCCAGAAAGCTGCCCAGAGCATGGCCAGCGGGGCAGCGGCCCCCAGGCAAAGCAGGGCTGCTGCCTTGAGCAGCAGCACCACCACCAGGGCCTGCACCCCCGATGCGCCCACCCGGCTATCTGCCATCGCCTCCAAGGCCCTAGGGCCGGCACCCAAGCCGTCGGCCGTATCCATTGCGCCATCAACGTGCAAGCCACCGGTGAGCACCAACCCGAGCGCCAGCACCAAGGCCACCTGGGCTCCAAGGGGCAACCAGCCAGCGGCAAGCCACCAGAAAAGGCCCTGCAGCCCGCCCAGCACCAGGCCGATCAGGGGTGCGAAGCGGGCAATGCGCTCAAAGCGCGGCGGCACTCCTGGCCAGGCGGGCAGCACCGAATAAAAAACCCAAGCACCGGCCAGATCGCCCAACCAGCCGGGAATCGCCCCAGAAAAAGACTTCGGCACGGGCTCTAGCAAGCGACACCTAGCGTCGGAACAGCACCTGTTCGGCGCAATCAGCTTCCCACCAGCATTCTCCTTCGACATCACAGCCCAGTGCAGCCGCACCCGGGCCCGCTGCGGCTGCTTTCACACCCCCCATGGCGATGTCACCACACCGCGGTTCATGCCCGTGGGCACCCTGGCCACGGTGAAAGGGGTTACGGCGTCCCAACTGCGGGACACCGGCGCCCAGATGGTGCTCTCCAACACTTATCACCTACACCTGCAGCCCGGCGAGCAGATCGTGGCGGACGCCGGTGGTCTACACCGATTCATGGGTTGGGACGGGCCGATGCTCACCGATTCCGGCGGCTTCCAGGTTTTCAGCCTCGGCGACATCAACACCATCGACGACCACGGCGTGGTGTTCCGCTCACCGCGCGACGGCGCCCGCATCGAACTCACCCCCGAGCGCTCGATGGCGATCCAGATGGCCCTGGGGGCCGATGTGGCCATGGCCTTCGACCAATGCCCCCCCTATCCCGCCAGTGAGGCAGACGTAGCCGCCGCCTGCCGGCGCACCCACAGCTGGCTGGAGCGCTGCATCACCAGCCACACCAAAGCCGACCAGGCCCTCTTTGGCATCGTCCAAGGGGGCTGCTTCCCCCACCTGCGCCAGGAATCGGCCCAGGTGGTGGCCTCCATGGGCCTGCCCGGGATAGCCGTGGGCGGCGTGAGTGTGGGCGAGCCCACCGAGGAAATGCATCGGATCGTGCGCCAGCTGGGGCCGCTGCTGCCTGATGCCGTACCCCACTACCTAATGGGCATAGGCACCCTGCGGGAAATGGCCATCGCCGTGGCCAACGGCTTCGACCTGTTTGATTGCGTGATTCCCACCCGCCTCGGCCGCCATGGAGCGGCCTTGGTGGGTGGCGAACGCTGGAACCTCAAGAACTCCCGTTTCCGCCACGACCACACCCCCATGGATGCCAGCTGCCCCTGCCCAGCCTGCCGCCAGCACAGCAGGGCCTACCTGCACCACCTAATCAAGAGCGAGGAGCTGCTGGGCAAGATCCTGTTGAGCTTGCACAACATCACCCAGTTGGTGCGCTTCTCCACCGCCATGGGGCAGGCCATCCGCGACGGCTGTTTTGCAGAGGATTTCGCTCCCTGGGAACCGGACTCCCCAGCCGCCCACACGTGGTAGCGTCCGCCCCTAGCTCAGTGAATTCCGGGATGGCTACCTACGCCCTGCAAACCCTGGCCCAACTCCCCGAGGCCTACCAAGCCTTCGGACCGCTGGTCGACATCCTGCCGATCATTCCCCTGTTCTTTCTGCTGCTTGCCTTCGTGTGGCAGGCCTCCGTCGGCTTTCGCTGAATCCGGCCTCAGCCCTGCCTGAGCACCTCCCAGGCAAATTTGGGTAGGGAGAGCATCCGTCGCCAGCGACTGGGCTCCTGAATCAGCCGGTACAACCATTCGATCTGCAGGGCTCCCATCCAGGCGGGGGCTCTTTTTTTGACTCCAGCCCAAACGTCAAAGCTGCCGCCCACACCCATCCAGAGGCCGCCACTGCGCCCAGGCAGCTGCTGAATCCAGGTTTCCTGGCGGGGTACGCCTAGGGCCGCCAGCACCAGGTCGGGCCGAGCCGCCAGCAGCTGCTGCTCCAAGCTTGGCCAGGCTTCAGCCGGTTGGTAGCCATGGGCATGGAGCACCAGCTTTAGTCCGGGAAGCTCCTGGCGCAAGCGCGCGGTGAGCTGCTCCATCACCTGCGGTGAGGCCCCCAACAAAGCCACCCTCCAGCCATGGGAAGCCGCGTGAGTGAGCAAATCACGGGCCAGTTCAATCCCAGGGCTACGCCGCACCCGGTAGCCCTGGCGGCCTAGGGCCCAAACCACGCCGGCACCATCCGGAATCACCAGGGATGCCGCGGCGATGGCAGCCCCCAAGGCTGGATCGGCCTTAGCGGCCATCGTCATCTCAGCATTCAGGGTGACGATCTGCCCACCACTCCGCTGCCGCAGGGCCAAGGCCGCTGCAAACACATCTGGACACACGCTCACCGGCACCCCCAGAACCCTGGTGCGCAGTGGTTCAGTTGCTGTTGATGCCATCAGGGGTGAGGTGGGGGTGGAGAATATATGGCTGGCCTACCACTGGCATAGGGACATCCATGGCGCAATCCCTGCCACTGAACAATCCGGCCCATCAGCCTGAACCCGCCGTTTCAGCCGCCTTGGATCCGGCTCAGGCCTGGGTCCTGCTGCAAAACCTGGATAGTCAAATTGATCGGGTGGTGTTGAGCCGCCAACACCCGATAACGGGACTGCTGCCAGCCAGCACCGCCCATACCGTGCACGGCAACTACGCAGACGCCTGGGTGCGCGACTGCGTTTATTCAATCCAATGCGTCTGGGGACTTGCCCTGGCCCATCGCCGCCTGCGGGGGGCCAGTCGCCGCGTATACGAGCTTGAAGCGAGGGTGCTGCAACTGATGCGCGGCCTGCTCAACGCCATGCTGCGCCAGGCCCCGAAGGTGGAGCGCTTCAAGCACAGCCTGCATCGCCTGCATGCCATTCACGCCAAGTTCGACACGGCCACCGGCGCTGCTGTCGTGGCCGATGACGGCTGGGGGCATCTACAACTCGATGCCACGGCGCTGTTTCTGCTCCAACTCGCCCAGCTGACCCGCTCAGGCCTGGTGGTGGTGCAAAGCAGCCACGAGCGCGACTTCGTGCAAAACCTGGTGTACTACGTGGCCCGTGCGTACCGCGTAGCCGACTACGGCATTTGGGAAAGGGGCGACAAAGGCAACCACGGCCTCCCAGAGCGCAACGCCAGCTCGATTGGCCTGGTCAAGGCCGCTCTGGAGTCCCTGGAGGGACTCGATCTCTACGGACCCCACGGTGATGGCCGCAGCTGTCTGGTGATCCCCCACGACGCCATCGTGAGGCTGCGCCGAGCTCTAGACGCCCTGCTGCCGCGGGAATCAGCGAGCAAGGAGGTTGACAGCGCCTGCCTAGCGGTGATCGGCTATCCCGCCTGGGCCGTGGACGACCCAGAGCTGAGGCGGCGCACCCGCGCCAAGATCCGCGCCGAGCTGGGTGGGGCCTACGGATATAAACGCTTCCGCCGCGATGGCCACCAAACCGTGGTCGAAGACCACACCCGGCTGCACTACGAACGGGAGGAACTGGCGGAGTTTGAGCACATCGAATGCGAATGGCCCCTGTTTTGGGCTTATGAACTAATCACGGCCTGCTGCGAAGAGCGCTGGGAAGAGGCCCGCCAATGGCGCCAGCGCCTCCATGAAGTGAGCCTGGAGCAAGCGGAGGGCGCCCTGCTCCCCGAGCTCTACCTCGTTCCCGAAGCAGCCATAGCAGCCGAACGGCAACAGCCCGGCAGCCAGCGCCGAGTGGCGAACCCCAACGTGCCCTTGCTGTGGACCCAAAGCCTCACCTGGCTCTCAGACCTGTTGCTAGCCGGATTGATAAGTCCAGACGATCTCGATCCAACCGGGCGACGCCGGCCCAGCACTCTTGGCGCCGACCGGGTGCTGGTGGCGCTGGTGCCAGCTAACTCGGCTATCGCAGCCAGCCTGGAGGCGGCTGGACTGCCCCTGGCCCATGGCCCCAGCAGTACCAATCCGGCGATCCGCATCGGCGGCTCCCAGGAGCTGGCGATGCGGATGGCCCAGGTAGGTGCAAACCCCGCCCTCGGCCTCAGCGGCCATCCACCCGTGCGGATGGAAACCATGGCCACGGCTCGCCTTTACCGGCAGGGAACCAGCTGTTTTGCGTTTTTCCCAGCCGTGCTGGAGGAAGACACCTTCTACCTGGCAGACGATCCTGAGCAGCTCGTGGACGCCGTGACCGCCGAACTGCGCCTGTTGCAGCGCCACTGGCGCGGAAGCGGCTCGCCGCTGCTGCTGCTGCCGATCGCCGAGGGTGCCTTCCAGGCCAACCCAGATGCCTTCCTAAGGCTGGGGCAGCAGTTGCAGGCAGGACAGCTGGATGGCGTCCCCGTGCAGCTGGCCCCGCTGGCAGAGCTCATCGACCAGGGCAGCTGGGTGGAGCTGCCCGCTCAAGCGCCGGGGGCCGTGCTTCTGCCGCCTGCACCCATAGCCACCCCGTTGCGGGCTGGCACCAGCCAGACCCCCCTTAGCGCCAAGGAGGAGCAAGAACTCGAACGCGAGGACATCAGCATTGGCGAACTCGCCGATCGGCTCTGGCGCAGCTCCTCCCTGGAAGAGCAGGGCGAGGTGCTGGAGCAACTGGTGCGGCGCCTAGGGCCCGACTCCCGGCTGCAGGGACCGGCCGGCAACCAACCAGTACGCCTGCATGACCTGTTGGAGGAGGTCTACCGCCGCGCCCTGGCCGAAGCCGACTGGAACGTGGTGCGGCGGGTGGCTGGCGCCCTGGACCTGGTCCATCCCCAGCTGGAAGATGCCCTCACCGACCTGCTGGTGCGCCAGAAGCAGGTGGTGGTAGGTCGCAATTACACCAGCGATTCGCGCATCAGCGAGCCCCAGGGCAGCGCCAGCATCGCCGCCATGATCCGTCGCTACAGCGGCGAAGACGGCCGTGAATGGATGCTGCAGCAGGAATTGCTACTTGCCCTCGACAGCCTGGCCCGGCACGAGCCGGCCCTGCTGAGCGGCAGCCTCACCCTGCAACTGGGCCAGCTGCTGCTGTTGCTCACCGGCGAACTGGCCAGCGAAGCCGGGCTCAACCCCATCGACGCCTTCGAGGCCCTTTGCGATCAGCCCCCCCACGCCATCCAGCGCCGGCTGCGGACCGTGCTGGCCGACCTGGAACATGCCAAAGCCTCCCTGCAGCGCCAGGAGCAACTGCATGTGAGCGGCCGGGTGCGTTGGGACGTTCCCGATCCGCTGGCAGAGCTACCCAAGGGCGGCTGCTGGCTGCAACACCGGCTGCGCCTCGGGGCCCTAGGGCGCGTACCCCGCGATTTCTATCCCGGCATCTGGGATCTACTGCACCACTGCCACGGCATCGTCATCGGCGACAAGCTGGAGAAGCGCAACCGACTGGACAGCGGTCCCCTATTGAGTGAAAAGACACCTGGCGAACGTAATTTCGCCGCCCTTGTCGATCACCTGCTTAGCAAAATCGAAGCGCCGGACTATCGCCAGCTATGCACGGAAACCCTGCTCACCTTGATCACCTTTATGGGTGCTAATCCCGAGGTGGTATTTGACGACGACCTAGTGTTAGACGTGGTGATCGGTCACGCCGTACGGGTGGGCTGGCAGCAACGCCACCCGGATATTCCTGAATCCCAATACGGCCTGCATAAGGCAGACGCCTGGGATCAATTTTATCTGGCTTCGCCAGCTGATTGCCGCCGCTGGCAGCTGGCAGCTCTGCGCCAGCTCACTAGCCCGGAAATAACCCCAGCAGCCAGGGCAACTTCGACGACCTAGATCGGCGCCTCCAGGCTCATGCAGAGATTGGGCTGCTCGACGCACTGCTCAATCAGGTCGGCCAGCTGCAAAGCCCGGGAAGCCTGCAAGCCATCCACCGCCGGGGTCTCAACACCCCGCACGCACTGGAGGAAATGCTCTAGTTCGGCGTATAGGGGCTCAATGGAGGTGGTACTGACCTCTTCAATTACTCCATCGGATCTGTAAACCAGCTCGCCGTGATCTGCGCTCACCGACTCGTGAGCGCGGCGATGAATGTGCAAAGTGCGCTTAAGAAAATCCGTCTCTACCAAGCTGCCGCGACAGTGGGCACTAAGACTGCGAATCTTGCGATGGGCCATCTTGCTGGCCGTCAGGCTGGCCACCACACCGTTAGCAAAGGCCAGGGTGGCGTTGACGTAGTCAATTGGCCCTTCAGCACTGCGACCGCCGGCCGCCGCCAGGCGAATCACTGGCGCCCCAGCCAGCTCCAGCACTAGGTCAATGTCGTGAATCATCAGGTCGAGCACCACCGACACGTCATTAGCGCGGTCTGGGTTGGGACTGTGACGGCGCGCTTCAAGCACTACCACCTCCTCATTAGCCACAACCTTGACCAATTCCCGGAAGGCGGGATTGAAGCGCTCGATATGGCCCACCTGCAACAGACGACCAGCCTGCTCAGCCGCATGGATCAACTCAACCGCCTCCTCCTGACTAGCCGCGATCGGCTTCTCGATCAGCACGTGCACCCCGGCCATCAGGCAGGCCAAACCGACTCGGTGGTGAAGCAGGGTGGGCACGGCGATACAAACAGCGTCCACCTCGGGCAACATTTCCTCGTAGGAGGGGAACCAGCGGCAACCGAACTGCTCGGTAGCTAGCTGTCCGCGGCTCCCATCTGGATCGGCCACCCACACCAGTTCGGCGTCTTTGATCAGGCTCAGCACCCGGGCGTGGTGCCAACCCATGTTGCCGATGCCGATGACACCCACGCGCACAGGGTTCAAGGCCGGGGCTCTCAACTATGGGCATTATCGGGGGTACGGGGGCCCAGACCGTTGATCAGCCGCCCTCGGTGCGCTCCGGTTCGACGACTGGACGCTCGATCTGTACTCGCTCAATGCGCGGGCCATCCATGGCCAGCACCCGAAATTGGTGGCCCTTCCAGCGCAAACCTTCACCTGCCGAGGGAATGTGCTGCAAGCGCTCAAGCAGGAAGCCAGCAAGCGTGTGATGACCTTCCGCCTCAGGCAACTGCAGCGCCAGCTGCCTGTTGAGTTCGAAGATTTCCAGGTCCCCTGCCACCGACCAGCAGCCTTCGCCGAGTTTCTGCAGATCCTGGGCCGCCTCAAGGGAATCTTCTTCCTCTCCGACAATCTCGCTGGTGAGGTCGGCCACAGTAACTAGCCCCTCCGTACCACCATGCTCATCAACCACCACCAGCAGGGGCTGACCACTGCGAATCAGGGGCAGGAGTTCCGCTAGGGAAGTGCTCTCCTGCACCAGGGCCACGGGGGTGATGTAGGGAGCAAGGGGAGTGTCGGCGCTGAGCATGCCCCTGGCAATGGGATCAGCAAGACGCCGCAGGTCCAGCACGCCACGCACGTCGTCGAGGGAGCTGCCGATCACCGGGAAGCGGGCGTGGGCGGTGTCATGAACCTCGCGCATCAGCTCGGCAAAACTCACATCCAGGGGCAGGGTGACCATGCCGGATCGGGGCACCATCACCTCCCGCACCAGGGTGTCCCTCAGCGAAAAGACTCCCTCCAATATGTTGCGTTCGTCGGGCATCAGACCGGTGACGTTGCCGGTTTCGATCAAGGTTTCAAGCTCGCCAGCCGACAGGGCAGGCACCAGCTCATCCCAGTTACGGGGTAAGCCCAGCAGGTGCAGCAGCACACCGCTGCAACGCTCAATCAGGGAAAGCAAGGGGGCCAGATTGCGACTCACCGCAGCCAGCAACGGCGCCAGTCGCAGAGCCGAGCTTTCGGGACGATGCAACACCCAGGCCTTGGGTAGTAAGCCGCCCAGCACGGTGGCAAGCAACACCAGTACAAGAAATAAACCGGCATCAAGCCAAACCTGGGGAATGGCTCCAGCACCACTTTTGGCGGCCATAGCTATGCCGAGCTGTTCAGCCAAGCCGCGACCGGCCCAGCCCAATGCCACCAAAGCGAGCGCCGTACCCAGCTGGGTAGCCACCAGCACTCGCCGGAGCCGATGCTGCAGCTTGGCAACGGCTTGGGCACCGGGCTCACCCGCCTCCTGCAGTTGCTGCACCCGGCTAGGCCGCAGGCGAATCAGGGCGAATTCCCCAGCGGCAAAAAAAGCCAGCAGAGCCAGCAAAATGGCCAGCGCCAGGACTTGAATCACAGGAAGCTCCGCCAGGAGAGCCAGCAGTGCTCTGACGATAGGGGTTGCTGGGCAATCAGACCGTAGGGGTTGATTGAACCAAGGTGAAATGGGGGTCCCGAGGATCGAACTCGGCTAAGGCGAATTATGAGTTCGCTGCATTCACCAGATTGCTAGACCCCCTCGCCAGCAGCGCTACCAGAGGCCGCGCACCGGAGCGCTGTAGCTGGCACCGCCATCCTGCCAGCCTGGGCCATCAGGCTGGGAGCCAGCGGATCCCAGCCTGCCTGAATAGCCGTTTGACACATCCCCCGTACGCCAGGGCATGGGATCACTCTGCTGCTGAAGTAACACTTGATAAGTATTTTCCACTGCCGTGCCATCCCAGATGATCGTTTGATCGGGGAAGCCGAAGCCCATCACCCTGGTGCCATCACCACCACCCATGGCGATGCCAAATAGATCGGTGATTTGATTGGTGAGGCTCACGCCGCGAGCAAAGGGTGCCGTGTAGCTGAAAAAGCGTTGCTCCATCAGCTGGGGCGTGGTCTGCACGACGCCACAGCGGGTAACTTCAACGGGTCCGGCAGCTCCCCCATTGAGTGCCTGCCCACTGCTGTTTGGGGCCTCCAAGGTCGTGGTGCAAACCACTGGGCCCGCCGCTGCAGGGCTCGAGACCAAGGCTCCTACCAAAGACCAAGCTCCTACCAAAGACCAGGCTCCTACCAGAGACAATGCGCCTACGGCCAAACCCAAAGTGAACCTTAAGTTGGTGCCGTAAGCCATTGATCCCACCAGCCCAGGGCTGATCCTGTCGTGATGATCGCAAACTAATCAACCAATCGCGAATGCACCAGATCTTGTCGACCGTTTCCCTGGCTGCCCCGGCATTCACTGCCAGCCCCGCAGAAATGCGCCTGGCCCTGCTTCCCCTGCTCGCCTCCCAGGCCTACCGCCACGGCAACTTCACCTTGGCCTCCGGGCGCAGCAGCCACCACTACGTCAATTGCAAGCCAGTCAGCCTCAGTGGTACCGGCTTGGCCCTGCTCGGCGCCCTAATGCTCGAGCAGGTGGAAGCGGAAGCGCGGGCGGTGGCCGGCCTCACCCTGGGGGCAGATCCCCTGGTGAGCGCAGTGGCAATGATGGCTGCCTTGGTGGGCCAGGAGCTCAATGCTCTGATCGTGCGCAAAGAGGCCAAGGGCCACGGCACCGGTGCCTGGCTGGAGGGGCCGCTGCCTGAACAGGGAAGCACCATCACCGTGCTTGAAGACGTAGTCACCACCGGCGGCTCTTCCCTAAAGGCCGTGCAGCAGCTGCGGGAGGCTGGCTACACAGTGAACCGGGTAGTGACAATCGTGGATCGCCAGGAGGGGGGGATCGAGGCGATGACGGCTGCCGGGCTCGAGCTGCGCAGCCTGTTTCTGCTGGACGAGGTGGCTGCCACCGCCGCGGACCTGGCCAACTCATGAGCTCCGATCCCTGGGGCTGGCAGCCCAGCGGCCCGTCTCGAACCGAACAAGCGGGCTACCTGATCCGCCTGGATGGCCCAGATTCGGGCAGATTTCTACACGGCCAAACCAGCTCGGCAATCGAAGGCCAGCAGCCCGGCAGCTGGATACCCAGCTGTTGCACCACAGCCACCGGTCGTCTGCGAGCCCTCGCTGAGGTGTTGGTGGATAGGGATGGGGCCTGGCTGCTGCTGCGCGGCGCTGATGGCACCGCCCTTTGGCAGGGCCTTGAGCGGGTGCTGTTCCCCGCCGATCGAGTGCAACTGGGTCCGGTAACTCCGGTGCGTTTAATCACTCCGCTTGGGGATGGCTGCGGCGCCCTGCCCCAGGTTGCTGATGGGAGCTGGATTTCTCTAGAAGATGGCAGCGGTTGGTTGCTGGGCCGCCAGTTGGTCCTGCTGAAAAACGCCGAGCTGCCCGCCTGGATAGCCGATCGAGCGCCCCTGCCGGCCAGGGAGCAGCAGCGTTGGCGCATCCAGCAGGGGGTGCCGGCGGCCCCAGGTGAGATCAACGACGAAACCAACCCCTTCGAAGTAGGGCTCGCCGACCGGGTGAGCCTCAGCAAGGGCTGCTACGTGGGCCAGGAAACCCTGGCCAAACTCGCCACCTACGACGGCGTTAAACAACAGCTGCGGCGCTGGTTCTGGCGCGGAACCCAGGATCCTGGAGAGCCAGGCACAGTCTTGACGGGCGGCGAGCCCAGCAGCCCCCGGGCGGGTCTGATCACCTCCAGCCTGGCCCTGGAAGATGGCCTCTGGATTGGCCTAGCCCTGGTGCGCCGCCAGTCGCTTCAACAAACCTGCCTGCGCGCCGGCCCCGATCCCGATGGCGCGCTGCTGGAGCTATCTCGCCCGCCAGCCTGGGTTGATCCACCGGTCGGTGCCGGCCGTAAGTCCTGAAACTTCAGCCCTGAATCTTCAGTCCTGAATCTGAAGTCCAGAAGCGTTAGGGCTGAGCCAGTAGCCAGCGCACCACTGCCCAGGTGGCCAGGCTGTCATCGCGGTTGTAGAGAAATATCCGCTGCAACTGATAGCGACTGGCCTGGCCCCGGCTACCGCCTTGGCGGTGCCATTGACGCCACTGGCGCCACCAAAGCAGGCAGCGGGCCCCATCTACCCCTTTCTGGCTCCAGGCAAAGCCCAGCCAGCCGGCCACCGTCTTGAGCCCGTAGCTGCTCACCGGTAAGCGCCAGTGGCGCCGCAGCCGGGCGTGCACATCCAGCATCCTGCCCCGCAACCGGGCCACCTCAGCCTCACTGGCCCCCTGGCGCTGGGCCAGGCGCACCAGGCCAATCACCTCGGTTTCGCCGTAATGCAACACCGGCCAATCGGGATAGCGGGCGAGCAAACGCTGCAATCGCTGCCAGAGGCGCTGCTCACCATGCTCCTGCAAGGCCAGCAGGGGCTGGTAGCGGGCTGACTGCTCTAGCCAGCCCCCCGCCCCGTCGCTCTCCAGCACCACAAAGCCGTGCAGGAAATCATCGCGGGCATCGGGATCGGATTCGATGTCGTAGAGCAGCACACCAGGTGCTGCTGCCAACTCGGGCAAGACCGGCCCACGGCCAAGGCGCTGCGGCAGGCCAGAGGCCTGCACCCGGGCCTGGGCCACCAACTCCGCGGCAATCTCGCGGTGCTGCTCTCCGTAGGCGGCTAGGGCCTCGGCCAACAGCTCTGGATCACGGGCAGCCAGATCCGGCAGGGTGGTGACCCCCTGCTCCAGCAACATCTCGCGGCGCTTACCGCCGATGCCACTCACCTCGCTGAGATGCCCCATGGCGGCGGCCTCCTTATCGCAGACGCCTCGCCAGCTGCACAGGGTGCACTTTTTGCGATCGCTCACCAAGTGCGGTGGCGTGGACTGGGCAAGATCAGCGGCGAGACGCTGCAGGCTCTCATCGAGCTGGTGCTGCAGGCCGCTAGCCAATGCCAGGCGCTCCCGCTGCAGGAACCTGCCTTCACCAGCCACCACCAGACCATGGGGCACTGGTGCCTGCTGGTGCTCCGCCAACAGGCGCCCCCAAAGCGCCAGCACCACCCGAGCTTCGCGGGTTAGCCGTCGCCCCTGGCGAGCCAATACCGGCCGGTATGCATAGGCGCCCCAACGGCTTTGGCCAGCGATGCGCTCCAGCAGGGAGGGATGGGATTCCAATCGCACTCCCTGGGGACCAGCCCCCCGCAGCCGCAAGCCCACCACCCCAGCCGCCCCTGCGGCGCAGGCCGCCTCGCCGTGGCCCGGCCGCTGAGGCAGCAGGGTCTGAAAGCTGCGCAGCTGGTCGCTCAAGGCCAGGGCCCGGTGGGCATTCCACTGCCGCTCGCTGGCAACCCCAAAGCGATCCAGCCAGGCGCGGCGCCTGCATCGCAGCCAACTGCGCAGCAAGCGATCAGTGAGAGCCGGCTCGGGCCCTGAACATTCAATTTGGGGCCGGGAAGTCAATGCTGGCGTCCACAGACCCCGACGCTAGGGCTGGAGCGCCGCCGGCACCGCAGAATTGCCCCAGCTCGGCATGCCCCACCCCCCATGGCCTCAGCCCCCCTGCCCCTGGAGGCCAGCCCGATCGCCTTCGGCACCGATGGCTGGCGCGGCATCCTCGGCGTGGACATCACCCTGGATCGACTGCTGCCGGTTGCTGCCGCTGCAGCCCGGGAGCTGGCCCACTCCGCCCCCGAAGGCCTGAAAAGCCGCGAGGTGGTGATCGGCTACGACCGCCGCTTTCTGGCGCCCGAACTAGCTGAGGCGATCTGCAGCGCCGTTAGAGGTTGCGGCCTCGAGCCCCTGCTTTCGGCCACAGCCACTCCCACCCCTGCCAGCAGCTGGGCCGTGGTGCAGCGCCAGGCCCTGGGCGCCCTCGTGATCACCGCCAGCCACAACCCGCCGGAGTGGATCGGCTTAAAAATCAAAGGACCGTTCGGCGGCTCGGTGGAAGGTGACTTCACCCGCCGAGTTGAAACCCGCCTGGAAGCCGGTGGCATCACCGTGCCGATCCCGGGCGACCCCCAACGCTTCGATGCCCTGGGCACCTACGTGGCGGGCCTGCAGACCAAGGTGAACACTGCGGCCCTGGCTGCAGGCCTAGAGCGCCTGGGACTCATGGTGATTGTCGATCCAATGCACGGCTCAGCAGCCGGTGTGCTGCCGGCCCTGCTGGGCGATGGGGCCAGATCCAGTGGCGTCATCCGCGAAATTCGGGCAAACCGGGACCCCCTATTTGGCGGCAACCCTCCCGAGCCGCTGGCCCCTTACCTACAGGAATTGATCACGGCCGTAACCGCCAGCACCGCAGCTGGCCGGCCCGCCATGGGGATCGTGTTTGACGGCGACGGCGACCGCATCGCCGCCGTGGATGAGCGCGGCCGCTTCTGCAGCACCCAGCTGCTGATGCCCCTATTCATCGACCACCTGGCCCGGGCCCGCCAGCTGCCGGGCTGCGTAATCAAAACCGTAAGCGGCTCCGACCTGATGCAACTTGTGGCAGAAGGCCTGGAGCGCCAGGTGCTGGAAAAGCCCGTGGGCTTCAAATACATCGCGGCAGAGATGCTGAGCGGCGAGGTGCTGGTGGGCGGCGAGGAATCAGGCGGCGTGGGCTTCGGCATGCATCTGCCAGAGCGGGATGCGCCCTTTGCAGCCCTGCTGCTGATCGAAGCGCTGGTGGAGGGGGGCCTGCCCCTGGGGGAGCGAATCGATGCCCTGCAGCAGCGCTGCGGTGGTGCTGCCGCCTACGACCGACTCGACCTACGCCTGCCAGACATGGCAGCCCGCGAGCGCCTCGAAGCAAAGCTGGCCGCAGCACCTCCCAGCGAGGTGGCCGGCAGCCCCGTGCTGGAGGTGATCACCACCGATGGGGTGAAGCTGCGGCTAGGCCCCAGCCACTGGCTGATGTTGCGCTTCTCCGGCACCGAGCCGCTGCTGCGGCTCTACTGCGAAGCCCCCAGCGAAGCCCGGGTGGCTGAGGTGCTGAGCTGGGCCCGCCAGCTGGCGGAATCGGTCTGACGCCATGCACACAACAGATATGGACTGCTCACCCGTCACCAAGCTGGTGATCGCCAGCGGCAATGCCGGCAAGGTGCGCGAGTTCCAGCACCTGCTCGCCGAACTCAACCTGGCAATCGAGGCCCAGCCCGATGGCTTGGAGGTGGAGGAAACCGGCAGCACCTTTGCCGAGAACGCGCGCCTCAAAGCGGTGGCCGTGGCCAGCGCCACCGGTTGCTGGGCCCTGGCCGATGACTCAGGGCTGAGTGTGCATGCCTTAGGCGGCGCGCCAGGCGTGCACTCAGCCCGCTACGCAAACAGCGACACAGCCCGCATAGCCAGGCTGCTGCAAGAACTGGAGGGCGCTACCGACCGCAGCGCCGAGTTCAGCGCCGCCCTGGCGGTGGCCGATCCGAGCGGCAGCGTTCGGCTGGAGGTGGAGGGCCTCTGCGCCGGGCTGATCCTGCCAACACCGCGGGGTAGTGGGGGCTTCGGCTACGACCCCGTGTTTTTTGTGCCGCACACGGGGCTCACCTACGCCGAGATGGACAAAGGCCTCAAAAGCGAGATCGGCCACAGGGGCCGGGCTTTTGCCCAGCTGGAACCCCAGCTGCGCTCCCTGCTGGGCAGCTGATCAGGCAGTCGCAGACCAACTGCCGTGCAGCCCGTAGGGAATGGCGAGGGGAAGCTCGAGCACGGCTTGCTCTGTCATATCGGCAGCGTTGAGGATCACCAGATCCGTAGCGCAGCGAGCCCCGTTCCAAACCGGCACCAACACCCAGCCACTATCTTCTGCGGGACTGTCTTCGGGAGAGTTGTCTTCTGGTGAATCACCAGTTAGGCGGGGCACCATCACCGGTTCGGTGACAAAGCCGCGGGGGGCCGCACTCCAAACCAGGCGTTCGCCGGTCTGCAAGTCGAGCTTCTCAATCGCCTGGAGCGGATCATTACCCCGCTCCCGCTGCGCTACAGCCATCCAGGCGAAGCGGGCGTTTAGGCCCTGCTTTGCCGGATTAACCATGGCGAACTCACAGCAGCGCTGCTCCAACCACTCGCTCTGCACCGTGCCGCTGCTGGGGTCTATCCGGCAACGGCGCAACTGCCCCTCAGGTATCGAGTCGAAATCGATTTCGCGGTAATCAACCTCCGGGCCAATCGAAGGGAAATCGTCGTAGTAGATCGAATCCACCACAACCTCGCCCGTGGCCGGATCCTCAAAGGCATTGAGGTGGTGGAAGACAAAGCCTTCAGGAGCAGGTAGCAGCAGGGGGCGGGCGCCAGCGTGATGACCCGGCTGGCGAGGCACCAACCAAAACTGGCCGGCCTCTCCGGGCTTGGAAGCCAGGCATTGGGCCGCCCCCTTCTGCCCGAGCACAAACGGCAGGGGGTTAAACGCCACAGCGTTCTGCAGAAACACAGCCCAGCTGGGTGTGATCGCAAAATCATGCAGGAAGGCAAAACCCTTGAAGCTGTGGCGACTGTCAGCCACCAGATCGCCGGCGCGCACACGATCTGGCTGGTCTGCGCTGGCAAATTCCATCAAGCGAATGGTGCTGGTGGGGCCCGCCTTGACGCCGAAGGTGACCATGCGGGGCTCGCCGTGGTGACCTGGATCGAAGCGGGGGTGGGCGCTGAAAGCTTCTCCTGGCTTGAGCAGACCCTCCAGCCGCGAGAGCCCCCTGGTCTCGAGGGTGCGTGGATCAAGGGCGTGGGGCTCGGCCGCTTCCCAGAGCGCCAGCAGCTGGTCACCCAGCTGCACCACATGGGTGTTGGCGATGTTCTTGAGGCGCAGATCAAAAGCATTGGCGAGGGGCCCTCCAGGCTTTTGGGTGCCGAAGACCCCCCGGTAAACGAAGCGACCGGCCTGCTCCTCAGCCAGCCAGCCCTCGGTGCGCACAAAGCGGTTGGTGAGTCGTGCCTGCCCCCCTTCAAACCGGAAGGCGCTGATCATGCCGTCGCCATCAAATGGGTGATGAACCCACTGGCCACCCCGCTCGAGCCGGCCTGGCCCATTGCGGAACAAAGTGCCCTTGAGCTCAGCCGGGATCGTGCCGCGCACGGGCTCTAAGGGAACGTCGCTTAGTTCAACACCGACGTTGCGAAAGGCGCTGGACCAATCGTGGCGCTCATAGGCGGGCTGAAAACCGGTGGGCTGAGAGGCGGCAACTGTCATCCTGGCGATCCCGCGTCGGCGTTTGCGAATTGTGTCGAAAATAGGTCGGCATAAGTGCCGCCGCGAGCCAGCAGGGTGGCGTGATTTCCCGACTCAACCACTCGGCCACCCGAAATCACACAAATGCAGTCGGCATTCACCACAGTGGAGAGGCGATGGGCCACCACCAAGGTGGTGCGGTCAGCCATCAATCGGTCTAGAGCTTCTTGCACTACCTGCTCAGAGGCTGAGTCGAGGGCAGAGGTGGCCTCGTCCAGAAACAGCAAGGGCGCATCCTTAATCAGTGCGCGCGCAATTGCAATTCGCTGACGCTGGCCGCCAGAGAGCATCGTGCCGTTTTCTCCAATAAGGGTGGCATAGCCCTCGGGCAGTTGAATAATGAAATCATGAGCATTCGCAGCCCTTGCAGCAGCCTCAATTTGGGGCGACGAAGCCGAAGACAAACCATAGGCAATATTGTTAGCAACAGTGTCGTTAAAAAGAAATGTATTTTGATCAACAACTGAAATCAAGGAGCGCAAGGATGCCAGAGAAAGCTGGCGAATATCAATGCCATCAATAGATATAACTCCTGAGCTGGGGTCGTAAAAGCGACACAATAAGTCAATTATGGTACTTTTACCGCCACCACTAGGTCCAACCAATGCGACAGTGCCGCTGCAAGGCAGCTCTAACGATAAGTCATCGATAACCAGTTCATCGCCATAACCGAAACAGACATTCCTGGCCACAAGGCCTTCAGAAACACTGTTTAAGGACTGGGGGCTGGAAGCCTCAGGAGGCTCAGGCTTAGTGTCGAGAATATTGAATAAATCACTGGCGGCAGAGACACCTTGCTGCAATATAGAATTAGATCTAGCAATCCCCTTAAAGGGCGCATAACACAGATAGAGAGAGGTCAAAAAGGCAAAGAAGTTACCAGTGGTACGCGTGCCAGCAATTACGTTTTCACCGCCATATACTAAAACTGCACTAAAGCCAATCGCGCCTATTACCTCCATTAATGGCTGATTGGCAAGCTTGGCCCGAGTTGTCTTCAGAGCAGCCTTTAAAACCGTTTGATTCTCTTGATCAAACCTCGACAACTCATAGGCCTGCATACCGAAGATCTTGACCACCCGCAAACCGATTACGGACTCCTGGAGGAATGAAGCCAACTTGGCCAGACTCAGCTGCCCTTTACTAGAATGACGTCTGACTTTTTTAGAAGAATTAAGAATCGGCAATATAGCCAGCGGGAAAAGAATGAAAGCAATTAACGATAGCAGCCAATCT
The DNA here is from genome assembly GCF_024345355.1 of Cyanobium sp. WKJ7-Wakatipu. NCBI lineage: Bacteria > Bacillati > Cyanobacteriota > Cyanophyceae > Synechococcales > Prochlorococcaceae > Cyanobium > Cyanobium sp. WKJ7-Wakatipu. The sequence goes on along the minus strand of NZ_JAGQAY010000004.1, from coordinate 123,981 downwards.
TGATAAAAAGCCACACAAACCAGAACTATCAGGGTCAGGGAATCTTTAAATATAGACGAAAAGCCGTCAACAATTCCGCTCTTGACGAGTGAAACATCAGTGAGCACTCGAGACACCAACACGGTGGAGGAATTGCGATCCACGTAGGACTGGGGCAAATCCAATATTCGCTCAGCAAGCTGATGGCGCAAGTCAGCCGTAATCGACTGACCAACGGCCTCAGTCAGATAAGATCCTAGATATTGAGATACCGCCCTTAGCACTATCACCACAAGTATAATTACAGGCGCCAAATACAAGCGGCTTCGATCACTCGAAGGCAAGATATCATCAAAAAGGTAGCGAATTACCAATGGCACAAAGCCAGTGGACGCGCCATACAGAAAATTAAAGAATAGGGCTAGAGAAAAGCCCGGCCACAAATGGCTGCGTCCATAAAAGGCCAGCCGTTGATAAATTTGTGCACTCATTTAAGCAAGCCTACTAATTCATCGGCCGCTCGCCTGGATGCACCAGGGGGGCCCATGGTTGCCTGCAACTCCTGCACAGATTGATTAAACAAGGCCCGATTACGCTCAAGGCTGTGGAGGGATCTCACAATTTTGTCAGCCGTCACATGCCTCTGAACTAACTCGGGAAACAACTGTCGCCCGAGGATAACATTGGGTAGACCCATTGAGCGCTGGCCAATTACCAGCCTGGCAATCAAATAGGTAAGCCAGGAGAAGCGATAAAGAATCACATGGGGACAACCCAGCAAGGCCGCTTCGAGGGTGGCTGTGCCAGAGGCGATCACACCAGCGTCGGCAGCATGCAGCAGGTTATGGGCGTCGCCATCAACCAGGGGAACCGGCAGTGCCTCTCCACCATTCGCCTGCTCCAAATAGGAGCGATCGATGGTGGGCGCCTTCAGTAAGACAACCTGCCAACCATCGAGTTTGAGCTGGTTGGCAGCTTTCAGCATGGTGGGCAACAGCATCCGCACCTCAGCCCTGCGGCTGCCAGGCATCAAAACAAGCAAGGACTGCTCCAGAGATAACCCATGGCGAAGCCGCGTCTGCTCACGGGAGCAACTGACTTGGAGCTCATCCACTAGTGGATGGCCCACATAGCGAGCAAAGTCGCGGCCATGGGCATTAAAGATGGGCTCCTCAAACGGGAAAATTACCGCCAGGCGCTCAATTATTCGCTCCATCTTTTTGGCCCTTCCCTGGCCCCAGGCCCAAACCTGGGGTGCAATGTAGAAAAACACAGGAATGCCGCGCTTCTTAGCCTCCTTAGCCACAAACATATTGAAGCCGGGATAGTCAACCAGCACCACCACATCTGGGCGATGGTTATCCATCTGATGCTTCAACAACTCCATCACGCGGTGGTGACGGCGAAGACTACCGATGATCTCCACCAAGCCAACCGCAGAAAGCACTCGCACGTCGGCCAGGATGTCGATGCCACAGGCGCGCAGTTGGTCACCGCCCACCCCTGCTATCTCTACCCCAGGCACTTGGCGCTGCAGCTCGCGCACCAAGAAACCGCCATGGAGATCTCCCGACGCCTCACCTGCCACAAACAAAACCCGCCGCCGTCCCAGATCAACCATGGAACCGAACATTCGACAGAGCACAAAGACGCTGATCCAGCCAATTCAGTAAGGGAGCCAGACTGGCACTGTCCACCTGAAGCGGCACCAAGCTCACAACCTGGCGATAACGGTGGGGCAGGCGTTGACCATCTTTGACGGTGGTGACCAACCGTGCGCCATTGGCATGGGCCAAATCCAACAAACCCTTCAGGTCTGATTCAGCATAAACGTGGTGATCCGGGAAGGATTCCGTTGCCACCAGCTGGAGTCCGCAGGCCCGCAGAGCTGAAAAAAACTTCTCCGGCAAGCCGATACCGCAGAAGGCCACCAGACGCTCCTGCTGGAGCTGGGGCGGCGGCAGTAAACAGAAGCGCACGGCAAAGCGTGGCTTGTGGCTCGGCCAACCCACGGGAACGGGCGGCAACGGCTCAACAGGCTCTGCACCGGTGAACACAAGCCCATCGGCCCGGGCCAATTGATCCAGGGGCTCGCGTAGCGGGCCCGCCGGAAACACCAGACGGTTTCCCAGTCCGTGCTTTCGATCCAGCAGGGACAGGTCCAAATCACGGCCCAAACGCCAGTGCTGCAAACCATCGTCCAGCAAGATCACAGTGGCCCCAGCCGCCACTGCCAACGCCGCACTCCGGCAGCGGTTCGAGCCCACCCACGCCACACCCTCCCCGAGGCTTTGGGCGTACTCCAGGGCCTCATCCCCCACCTCCGCGCAGGAGCTGGTCGCAGAAACCAGGCACGAGTTTCGGCGCCGGGTGCCATAGCCACGCAGCAGCACCGCCACCCGCCAGCCGCGCTTCTCAAGGCCCTGGGCCAAGGCAATCCCCAGAGGGGTCTTGCCCGTCCCCCCCAGGGTGAGGTTGCCTATCGAGAGCACCGGCACCGAACAACGCCAAGGGCGAGTACCGCGCCGGTGCAAAGTCACGGCGCAGCCATAAAGCCAGCCCAGTGGCCAGAGCAGCCAGGCCTGCCAGCCACGGCGGCGCTGATACCAAAAACGCGGCGTAGTTAATGGCATTAGATCATCGGCATCTCATTAATTGCATCGAATCAGCGGCAGTGAATCAGCGGCACTCTTCAGCGGCACTGCTTGAGCGGCACTGCTTGAGCAGCAGTGAAGCAAGCAGCTGGGAGGGGCCGCGCAAGCGCAGGCCCTCCCCATGCCGCTGCGGCAATGGCTGAACCAGCAGGGGCAGGGCAGCCGCCAGAGCTGCTGCCACATCGGCGCACTGCTGGAGGCAGCCAGCCGCCAGCAACGGCTCCAGCAGGTCAGAAAAGTTGGCCATATCGGGGCCGCAGAGCACGGGACGCCCCAGGGCCACGGGCTCCAGGGGGTTCTGGCCGCCAAGGGCCCGGCCCTGCGGATAAAAACTACCCCCCATCACCACTACGGCCGCTGCACTGATCCAGGTGCCCATCTCGCCAATTACATCAGCCACCAGCACATCGGGGTTAGGAGCCAAGCCCCCGCCAGCCAGGTCACTCCAGAGCGCCGCCGACAGGCCCAGCTCCCGCGCTTGTGCAAGCACCTCCGGGGCCCGCTGGGGATGGCGCGGTGCCAACAGCAGTCCAAATGGGCGCTGCGTCAGCTTGTTTTCCACCCAGGCTTCAAGCCATTGCCGCTCTTCACCGGCATGGCTGCTGGCCAGCAGCAGCAGCGACCTGCCGGCAAACACCTGCTGCACCAGCTCAAGATGAACGCTATTGACCGGCGGCGGATCGGCATCGAGCTTGGTGGAGCCCAGGGCGCGCACATCGCGGGCCCCCAGACGCCGAAAACGCTCGGCATCGTCCTGGGACTGGGCCAGGCATACCTCCACCCGCGCCAGCAACCAGCCGGCATAAACAGGGAACCGCCGATGCCGCAGGTAGGAGCGTTGGCTCATGCGGGCATTGATCAAGTGCAGGTGGGGCATCGCCTGCACCAGCTCAGGCCAGAGCTCCGCCTCCGCCAATACCCCCAGACAGGGCCGCCAATAGCAGCGAAAGGGCAACAGGGCCAGCCAATGATCTATCGGCACGTATTGGTGAATCGCAGCAGGCGGCAATACCCGGCCAGCCAGGGCGGCGGAGGTGCGTGTCACCGTTGTCACCAGCAGCACTGGCGCTCCAACACCCTGATCCAGCGCTCGCAACACGGGCAACAGGCTGTTTAGTTCGCCCACACTGGCGGCGTGAAACCACAGCAGCGGACCAGCTGGGCGGCGGCGGCTGGGCCAGCCCAGGCGCTCCCCCAGCCTGCGGGGATCCTCCTTGGCCTTGGCCAGGCGGACCAGCAACAAGACCAGCCAGAACGGGGTCAGGCCAAGGGAGAGCAGTCGATAGAGCCCCAGCAGCAACCAGGCCTTAGCTCGCTTCACGGGCACTCACCAGCCAGATCAGCCCCATGGCGCAATCGCTCCGCCAGCAGCTCCTGGCTATCCACCAAGCTGTTGTGCAGCCATAGCGGCTCGCCCAGCTGCACAACCACTCGCGACAGGGGCAAGGGCAACACCGACCGGTCCCAGGAGCGCAAGCGATAGCTGCGGGAGCAGGAAACAGAAACCGGCACAATCGGGCAGCCCGATTGCTGGGCAAGATGAATTACCCCACTTTTGACCAACTCAGCCGGACCCTTTGGCCCATCTGGGGTGATGCAAACAGGCTGGCATTGCTGCAGAGCCCGGCGCAGGAAGTGATAGGCCTGCAGGCCACCACGGGTGGAGGAACCCTCCACCACCTCCAAACCGCGTAAGCGCACTGCCACGGCAACGATCTGGGCATCCCGATGGCTACTGAGCAGCACAGCCACCCGGCGCCGATCAAAGCGACGCAACAGGGGTATAAAAAAAGCATGGCGATGCCAGAGGGCATAAATCACTGCGGCCCCCTGTTCCTGAACCAACCGATAGGTGTCGGGATGGGCCTGAATGCGGATCCGCGAGGTACGCACAAACAGCTCCCCGTAGCAATTGAGCGCAGCGCCGGCAAGGCTGGCCAGCAGTCGGTTATTGAGCAGGGTTCGTTTTTTCACCAAAACGGCCCATCAAAAAACCCTGCAGACCTGCCGAAAACGGCAATTCTGCAGGGAATCAAGAATCAGATCGGAAGCCAACTCAGGCGGAACCAACGCCCACGTATGAGCCGTAGAAAAACAGCCCAACAACAAAAATTACTGCCATGCCGCCGGCCGTTGCGACCAGCCAAAGGGGCAAAACCCCTTCGGTCCAGCGAGAGCGCCAAGCAACTGCAGGACGACCATCGGGCAGACGATCTGGAATCCGGCCATCAGGCAGGTTGGACTTCTTGCCGCTCATCGGGAGCTCTCCGGGTTACGTGAAGAGGGGTCAGTTAAAGAAATAGCTTGAAAAAAGGATGCCGATCGTGAAAACGAACAACAGGCCCAGAAACAAGCTGGTGCGGTTTAGTTCAACCGGCAAATTATTGGGATTTGGAGAGCGTTGCATGGCTGACGAGCGATTACCGACTCAGCGGCGAACAAATTGCATAGCCGCAAGACATCCCAGGAAAAAGACCGTGGGAACGCCGAGGGCATGAACAGACAGCCACCGAACCGTGAAGATCGGATAGTTGCGGGGAGTGGTGGAAACAGGTGCTTGGGTCATGACTTATTGCAAGCGCTGGTCAAGTTGGGTCTTGCCCTCGTAACGCCGGCTCACCACTGGAGCTTTGCTCTCCTGAGCCTGAAAATAGGCGTCAGGGCGAGGGGTTCCAAAGGCGTCATAGGCCAAGCCCGTAGAAACGAACATGAAGCCGGCCAAAAAGATGGCGGGCAGGGTAACCGCATGGATTACCCAGTAACGAATGCTCGTGATGATCTCGAAGAACGGGCGTTCTCCAGTTGAGCCGGCAGCCATAGCGACAAGCGTTCAGCTCAATGATCTTAAGGGTGAGCCGGGGGAGGACGGGGCCGGAATGGCGCCTTGGTTACAGAAGTTGGCGACCGCAGCAGCTGGACGGGGCGGGATCAGCCCACCCAGCGCAGTAGGGATCCCCGTTCACCAAGCACGAAGCCCTTGCCATCTGACTTAAAGCTGATGCGGGTGAAGTTGGAGGGCTGCTCGGCGCCCACCGGATCTTTCTGCCAGCTTTTGCCACCGTCGCTGGACATCAACAAGGTGCCGCTGCCGCCGCCTGTCCAGATCGAGCCATCAGGAGCCCAGGCCATGTCGAGATAACCGAAGCCATTCGTGATCGGCACCACCGCCTTGCCCCACTCCTCAACGTTGCTGGCATCTGGGTTAAAGCGGATCTGGGCTCCACGGGCCAACATCCAGAGGGAGCCATCGGGCTGGAAGCCCATAGACTGGAGGCGCTGGCTGCTCATCCGTTGGTGGGGCTGCCAGGTGCCATCCCCTGGCTGCCAAGTGGAGAAGAAATTGCCCAGTCCACTGACGCTTACATAACGACCATCGCCAAAGCGGCGCAGCTCCCGCACGGCCCCGGCAGCGTCATCCACATCGGCTTGCCAATTGGTGCCGCCATCACGGGTTTGATAGATCGCTCCCACATTGGTGGCCAGCTCGGCCTGATCTGGCCCCAAAGCCGTGATCAAGTACGGCTCACCTGGCAGCTTGGTATCCAGGAAAAGACGGCTCCAGTTTTGGCCCCCGTCCGTGGTGTGCAGCAACAAACCAGGCTGGCCGGCAATCCAGCCCTCATCGCCGCGGAAATCAAGGCTGATCAAACGGAAGTTTTCCTCTTCCGGCAGGTCGAGGGCCCGCTCAGCCCAGCTGGCACCTCCATCGTTGGTTTCCAGTATCAATCTGTTGCTACCCACCAGGAAGCCGTGGCGGTCATCGGTGAAGGCCACATCCAGGGGATTGGCCTTTGTGGCCAAAGGCACTGCTTGCCAGGGGCTTGCGGCTGCCACAGGCAACCCGGTGGTGACACAGCCGGAGAGGCCAAAGCCCAGCCCAGCAACGAGCAGCAAGCTCACTAGGGGCCGCATTAGGGCCTGAAGCTTGCGGAACAGGGGAAGACTGGTCATCAGCGCAGGGAGTAGAGGGAGAGGAAGAAGGCAAAAGCCAAAGCGAAGCCCCCGAAGATCAAGACATTCTTCTGGCCTGGGGTGAGCTTGTTGACGCCCAACCCGAAGTTGAGGTTTTCTTCGAAGCCGCTGGGCTTATTGCGGGGACCGATGTCCTTAAAGGCCCCCACCCGACTGCGGCAGACGGGGCAGCGGAAGCCGATCGGATCAAGCTGGCTAAAGGGCGTACCGGGGGCGATGGCCAGCTTGCGCACCCCCTCATCCGGGTCGTAGACGAAACCGCAGCTGCGGCATTCAAATCGGTGCGTATCTGGATCCTCCACTGGATCCACTGACAGCGCCTCTTCCGCTTGGGGGCCCGGCTCGGCCTCCATGACCTCGCTGGCTTCGGGCTGGGGCCCAGGCACTTGATCAGAACTCATCCCTGGGCCTCAGGTGGTTGAGTCACTTTATCGGTGCCACCCCAGGGCCCGGGCACAGATGCCAGACTAACCGGCAGGTTGGTATGGCTCGCATGTTCGTGCTCTCCGGCTACGACGCTTTTGTTGGCTTCCTGCTGATTTCAGCGGCGGTGCCAGTGCTGGCGTTGCTGGCCAACAAATTGCTGTCACCCCAGAGCCGCAAGGGCGAGCGCGAGCTCACCTACGAATCGGGCATGGAGCCGATTGGCGGCGCCTGGATTCAATTCAATATCCGCTACTACATGTTTGCCTTGGTCTTCGTCATCTTTGACGTGGAGACCGTCTTTCTTTACCCCTGGGCCGTGGCATTTCACCGCCTTGGCCTGCTGGCCTTTATCGAAGCCCTTATCTTCATCGCCATCCTGGTAGTGGCCCTCGCATACGCCTGGCGCAAAGGCGCCCTTGAGTGGAGCTGAACCCATGACCAACACACCCTCAATAGAAGCTTTAAAGGATCTGCGGGCGGCTAGCTGCAACCCGGTTGGCACGCCAACGATCACCTCGGACCTCTCCGAAAATGTCATCCTCACCACCCTGGATGACATTCACAACTGGGCGCGCCTCTCGAGTCTGTGGCCCCTGCTTTACGGCACGGCTTGCTGCTTCATCGAATTTGCTGCCCTGATTGGCTCCCGCTTCGATTTCGACCGCTTTGGTCTAGTGCCCCGCTCCAGTCCACGTCAGGCCGACCTGCTGATCGTGGCCGGCACCGTGACCATGAAAATGGCCCCTGCCCTAGTGCGTCTCTATGAGCAGATGCCGGAGCCTAAATATGTGATCGCCATGGGCGCTTGCACCATCACCGGCGGCATGTTTTCCGCCGATTCCACCACCGCCGTGCGGGGCGTGGACAAGTTGATCCCCGTAGATCTCTATCTACCCGGCTGCCCTCCTCGCCCGGAAGCAATCTTTGATGCGGTGATCAAGCTGCGTAAAAAAGTGGGCAACGAAGCCTTGGTCGAGCGCGGCAATCTGCAGCAATCGCACCGCTATTGCACGGTCTCCCACCAGATGAAAGCGGTGGCCCCGATCGTCAATGGCCAATACCTAGCGGCCGAAACCCAAAGACAGGCCCTAGCCGCCGCCAGCTCCCTTCCCATGCCCGCACCAGCTGCGGCCATCCCTGCACCAGTCGAAGCCTGAGCACCTCCTCCACGCCTGCCATGACTGACGCAATCCAAACCAACGCCGGCGACAACTCCAGCAGCACGGCGCTTGAAACCCCAGCTCCCGGCGCGGTTGGCAGCTGGCTTTCCAGCCAGGGTTTTGATCATCTTGCGCTTGGCCGCGACCATCTCGGCATCGAAATGATCGGCGTGGAAGCGGTGTTTCTGCCCGTAATCGCTACGGCCCTAAAAAGCCAAGGTTTCGATTACCTGCAATGCCAAGGGGGCTACGACGAAGGGGCAGGTGGCCGGTTGGTGAGCTTTTACCACCTGGTCAAGCTGGCAGCCCTTTCAGATCGCTGTACTGCTGGAGTGATGCCCCCAGGGGAAGCCCCTGAAGAAGTGCGCATCAAGGTATTTCTGGAGCGCGACGGCGATCTCACCATTCCCACTCTTTATGGCCTTTTCCGCGGTGCCGACTGGCAGGAGCGGGAAACCTTCGACATGTACGGCATTCAGTTTGCTGGCCACCCCCATCCCAAGAGGCTGTTGATGCCGGAAGACTGGAAAGGTTTTCCGCTGCGCAAGGACTACGTGCAGCCCGATTTCTACGAAATGCAGGACGCCTACTAGGACGCGGAGCCGCTGCCACGCTGGTGATTACGGTAAAAACGCATCACCGCTAGGGCGACGCTGCGGGGATCGTGGCGCAACGTGGCCGTAGGCCTAGCTCCTTGGAGCGGTGCCAACATCACTTCGTAGCCCTGGCGGCGCAGCTGGCGCGTATCACAGGCCACCGGCTCGGCGCCCTGGTGCCGGTAATGGTCAATCAAGGCGGAATCGCCCAGATCTTCCTGGGCGAGCACGGCGGTGAATAGTCGCTCCTCCACCCCGAGGCTGGCCAATTGGGCCTCAAGGGCCCGCAAATGTCCCTCTACATCGAGCCCATCGGTTTCGCCCGGCTGGGTCATCAGGTTGCAGATGTAAAGGCGCGGTGCCTTGCTGCGACGGATGGCCTGCACCAGCTCGGGTACGAGCAGGTTGGGCAGCAATGAGGTGTAAAGGCTGCCCGGGCCAAGCACAATCAAATCGGCATTTGCGATGGCCTCCAGGGCTCGGGGTAGGGCCGGCGGTCGCTCGGGCGTGCAGCCCAGCCGCACGATTGGGCTGGGGGCGTGGCCAATCTTCGACTCGCCTTCGATCCGTTCGCCGTTCTCAAGCTCAGCCCACAAACGCACGTCGGCGTTGGTGGCGGGCACCACCTGCCCCTGCACCGCCAACACCCTGCTGCTGGCGGTGATCGCCGATTCCAGATTGCCAGTGATCGCCGTGAGGGCTGAAAGGAATAAGTTGCCGAAGCTGTGGCCCTCCAGACCGCTGCCGGCCTTGAAGCGGTATTGGAACAACCGGGTCAGCAGGGGTTCCTCCCGAGCCAGGGCCGCCAGGCAGTTGCGGATGTCGCCGGGTGGTTGCACGCCCAGCTCCCGCCGCAGCACCCCGCTGCTGCCGCCGTCATCAGCAACCGTAACGATGGCCGTGAGATTGCTGCTGTAGCGCTTTAGTCCACTGAGCAGGGTGGACAGGCCGGTGCCGCCGCCAATGGCGACGATGCTTGGACCGCGGTTGAGGCGCCCCTGAGCCAGCAGGGCATCCACTAACAATGTGTCCTTTTCCGGGGCCAAAGCCTGCTGAATGGAACCGAAACTGCGGCTCTGGCCCAGCCAGATCAGCACAGCCCCAACCAGCAACACCAACGGGCCCGTGTACTTGCGAGGCAACACCCCGGTGACCTGAGCCAGCAGCCATTGAATACTGGAGAGCATCCAGTAGATCGGCTGCAAATCGGCCCACACCGCCGCGCCGAGCAGGGCCACCAATAACCCCAACCCGGAGGTGAGCACCCAGCGCTTCACCACCAGACCTGGCTGCAACCAGCGGGCCGCTCGCCGGGAGCGACTCATCAGGTCCTTGCGGCGCAGATCTCCGCGGCCCAGCCAACCCGGTTTCGGCAGCGGTCGGCGGGAGCGCCGCAATCGAGAAACCGGAGCGGAGGAGCGCAAAGGGCGGGGGAGGACGCTGCCGCAATTGGCTGAACTTTAAGGAGTGCCATCGGCACCGCAAACAGCCAGGATGGAAACTTCTTCATAGGCTCCCTCTGGCTTCCTCAGCACCACCGCTGGCCGCAATGGAGAACCTCAGCGTGCGCTGGGGCAGCCGCTGCATCCTTAACGAGGTAAATCTGCAGATCGCCGCCGGCGAGCGCCTAGTGGTGGTTGGGCCTTCCGGAGCGGGCAAGTCAACCATCCTGCGTCTGCTGGCAGGACTGCAGCTGCCCAGCAGCGGCAGCTTGAGTCTCCATGGCATCCCTCAGACCTATTTGCGCCTAGATCAGCGTCAGCCTCAGGACGTACGACTGGTGTTTCAGAACCCGGCCCTACTTGGCTCCCTAACCGTGCGTGAAAACGTCGGCTTCCTGCTCTATCGCCACGGCCGGCTAGCTGAACGAGAGATACGAGAGCGAGTGGGCGCAGCACTGCATGCGGTGGGGCTGCAAGGCATCGAGGAGCAAATGCCTGCGGAGCTCAGCGGCGGCATGCAGAAGCGGGTCAGCTTTGCCCGGGCCCTAATCGACGACCCGGCCAAGCCAAATGAACAGATGCCCCTGCTGCTGTTCGACGAACCCACGGCCGGCCTGGATCCGATTGCTTGTACCCGAATCGAAGATCTAATCGTGCGCACCACGGAAGTAGCTCGGGCCACCTCTGTGGTGGTGAGCCATGTGCACAGCACCATCGAACGCTCTGCGGAACGGGTTGTGCTGCTGTACGACGGCCAATTCCGCTGGAGCGGCACGGTTGAGGAATACCGCAGCTGCAGCGATCCCTACGTGGTGCAGTTCAGGAGCGGTAGTCTGCGCGGACCGATGCAACCTGCGGAGCTCTGAATCCATGCGCCGCAGCATCCGCGAAGCAGTTGTCGGCTTCTCCCTGTTAGCCGCTATCGGCAGTGCCGTAGGTCTCTCCTTCTGGTTGCGCGGCATCTCCCTAAGCAGGCAAAACTGGAGCGTCAAAGCCAGCTTCGCCGAAGCATCTGGCCTGGCAGAGCGCTCACCTGTGACCTACAGAGGAGTTTTAGTTGGCAGCGTGCGGCGCGTAACCGTGACACCCGAGGCGGTTGTTGCTGAACTGGAAATCAACCATGCCGATCTGAATCTGGCTCGGCCTACAAGGGCGGAGATCGGCGAAGCCTCCTTACTAGGTGGTGAAGCCGAAGTTGCTCTGATCAGCAGCGGCCCGCCCTTGCCGCCAGGCTCTGCCAACCCTCGCTCCAAGGCCTGCAACACGACTGTAGCCATTTGCAATGGCTCCTCGATCGAGGGAATCCAGGGACCAAGTCTGACCAGCGTGACCACGCTGATGCACAAGATGCTGGTTGAAACAGACCAGATGAAACTGCTCAGCAAAGTCTCAACCGCGGCCAGCAGCTTCGATCGCACCGCCAAGGACACTTCCAACTTCATGAAGGAAGGCCAGTCCCTGGCCAAGGAGCTCGAATCGACGGTGAAAGCGGCCCAGCCCACGATCACCAATCTCAACAGCAGCACTGACCACCTGCGCCGGATTATCGCCGCCCTAGACAATCCCCAGACCCTGAAGGAGCTGAAGGCCACCGTCAGCAATGCCGAGCAGCTCACCGCCAAATGGAATTCAGTTGGGAGCGATGTGACCAAACTCACCGACGATCCCCGCTTCATGGACGGCATCCGCAGCGTGGCCGTGGGCTTGGGCAAATTCTTCGATGAGCTATACCCGGCCCAGACCGACGCCGCCCGAGAGAAGGCCGCGCAGACAAAGCCCTAAATCCCGTTGATCGCCTCCATGGCGATGGCAGCGATGGCCTGATCGCTGGCCTTGGGTAGTTGCACGTACTTGCCGCCGGCCGCCTCAGCCAGGTCCTTGCCCATGCCGCTGCCGATGAACTTGCGCTCGGTATCGATCACCAGCAGCTTGATGCCTAGGGCCCGGTACTTGCTGGCCACCTGCTTCACCTCCTCCTTGAGATCCACCGGCTCCTCGCCCTCCAGCTGGGGTTGACCCAGGGAGCGACTGAGGGGCACGTTGCCGCGGCCATCGGTGATTGCTACCACCACCACCTGGCCCAGATCGCCCGTGGCCAGAGCGTTGGCCCCCACCCGGGCGGCCTGGGAGAGCCCGTGGGCTAGGGGTGAGCCGCCGCCGCAGGGCATCGCCTCCAGACGCCGGCGCGCAGCGGTGATCGAGCGGGTGGGGGGCAGCAGCACCTCGGCCTGCTCGCCGCGGAAGGGAATCAGGGCCACTTCGTCGCGATTTTCGTAGGCCTCGGTGAGCAAGCGAATCACGGCCCCCTTAGCGCTCTGCATGCGATTGAGAGCCATCGAGCCGCTGGCATCCACCAGGAAGATCACCAGGGCACCGGCCTTGCGCTGCAGCTGTTTAGCGCGCAGGTCACCGTCTTCCACGATCACCTTGCGATGGGGCTGCCGCTCACGGCGAGATTTCTGATAGGGGGCGGCCGCCCGCAGGGTGGCATCAACGGCGATGCGCTTCACCGGACCACGCGGCAGCATCGGCTTCACGTAGCGACCGCGAGAATCGCTGAACACCACCGCCCGGCTGCCACTGCCGCCGGTTTTGGCCTTGGCCGAGGCGAACAGCAGCAGATCCGGATCGATGGCGATGGCCTCCGGATCCAGCAAAAATTCCTCAGGCACCTGGGGCGGCGCCTGATCTTCGGGACTGTCGTCTTCGGATTCGTCTTCTTCAGGTTCGTCGTCCTGGTCGTCTGGTTCGTCTTTGTCTTGCTCGGGCTCCTGCTCGTTCTCCGGCGCCTCGGGTTCGTCCGGCGGCTGCTCCCCCTGGGGCGGTGGCGGTGGCGGCGGCGGTTCAAGAGGCTGGTCGGGATCGGGGGGCGGCATTTGCAGGGCACGAGGTGCAATCACCAGGCGCACTGCTACTTGAAGATCGTCGGCCTCGACTCGATCGCGGCCGCTGAGGGCTGCATGGGCCCGGGCCACCCGCACGGCATAGAGCTCGCTGCGATGGCCCTCGACCCCACCCCGCAAAGCCTCATTCACCAGATAAACGATCTGCTCGCGGGAAATCTGCACATCCGGAAGCCACTGCCGCGCCAGCAGCAGCTGGGTGGCCAGGGCATCGGTTTCCTCCTGCCAGCGTGCACCAAAGTCGGTGCTGGATTCGGCCTGATCCATCGCCGAGCGGGTGATTTCCACCCGCTGCTCAAGCTCCAGCACCTGATTGGCACTTAGGCAGATGGCGAAGCGATCGAGCAGGTGATCGCGCACCGGCCCCTCCTCAGGATTGAAGGTGGCGATCAGCAGGCAGCGACAAGGGTGGCTCAGGCTGAGGCCCTCCCGCTCGATCCGGTTTTCGCCGCTGCCCACCGCCGCCAACAACAGGTTTGTGACGTTGTCGTCAAGCAGGTTGAGCTCGTCGACATAGAGCACACCCCGATGGGCTTCAGCCAGCAGCCCTGGCTGAAAGACAGCCTGGCCACTAGTCAGCGAAGCCGTCACATCGACCGAGCCCACCAGCCTGTCTTCGGTGATGCCCAACGGCACCTGCACAAAGGGCGCCGGCACCACTGCGGTGGGCAACAGGGCGCTGCTAGCAACTCCCGTGGGATCGGCACCCAATTCGGTAAGCCGAATGCAGGTTGCCTCGTCCCAGTCATCGGCCCTCTGGGGATCGATGTTGAGGGCCTGGCCGCCCACATCGAGCACGTCGATCGGCGGCAGCAGGGCATGCAGACCGCGAGCCAACACCGACTTGCCGGTGCCACGACCACCGGCGATCACCACCCCGCCCAGGCCTGGATCGACCGCGGCGAGCAGCAGGGCCAACTTGAGGGTGCCGTGGCCGGTAATGGCGGCGAGGGGAAAGGCCCTACTGGCAACTCCGCTTGCAACCATGGGAGGGCTAAGACCCGATTCACGTGCCAGCCAGTCTCGCTGATCAGCCCAGAGGCAGTGAAGCGGCAACCCTGGCCATCGCCCTAGGCGCCAACCTGCCCAGCCGCTGCGGTGGCCCGATCGCCACCCTGATCGCCGTGCGCCCCCTGCTCGAAGCAAGCCTGCACCAGTGGGGCCAGGGCCTCAGCTCGGGGCCTACCGGCTTCCGCTGGTCTCCTCTGTTTGAGACCGAACCCGTAGGCGGCCCCCCAGGCCAGCCGCCTTATATCAATGCGGTCCTAGTGGTGGACGGCCTGGTGGCAGGGCTGGGAGCAGATAGGGCAAGGACAGCAGCCGGTGAAGCTCTACTGGAGCAATTGCAAGCGCTGGAGCATGACTTCGGCCGGGAGCGTCAGGCGCGCTGGGCCCCCCGCAGCATCGACCTCGACCTGCTCTGGTGGGGAGATCTGAGCTGCCACACCCCCCGCCTCCAGTTGCCCCACCCGCTTTGGCGGCAGCGAGACTTTGTGCTGGCGCCGCTGGCTGCCCTGACAGGCCTGGCCCCAGAACCTGGCTGCGCGGTGATAGCGCTAGCCGGCAGAGCAGGCTGGCCCGAGCAGCTGGGGTAGCCCTGCGCGATGCTGGCCCCACAGACCCGCGACACGCCCAGCCATGGCGCCCCTCCCCGCTCCAGAGCCCTCGCGTCACCTGGAAACCACCGCGGTGCTCGATGCCCGCAAGATCCGCTTTGAGGTCAACCGCGTCGAGCTGCCGATGGGCGTGGTGGGCACTTTTGGCTTGATCCGCCACCCCGGCGCCTCCCTGGCGGTGCCGGTGCTTGACGACGGCCGGGTGGTAGTGCTGCGCCAGTACCGCTTCGCCGTGGCCACCCGCCTGCTGGAATTTCCGGCCGGCACCCTCGATGAAGGCGAAGATCCCCTCAGCACCATGCAACGGGAGCTGCAGGAGGAGGCCGGCTACAGCGCCAGCAGCTGGGATCCCCTGGGGGCGATGCTGCCCTGCCCGGGCTACTCCGATGAGGTGATTCACCTGTTCCTAGCCCGCGACCTCAGCCCCCTGGCCGAACCGCCCGCCGGCGACGACGACGAAGACCTGGAGGTGCTGCTGATGGAGCCCGGCGAACTGGATGCGGCCCTGGCCAGCGGCGACGAGTACCTCGATGGCAAAAGCGTCACCGCCTGGCTGCGGGCCAAGCAACTGCTGGGGATCTAATGGCTCCGGAGCGCTGGCTGTTCTGGCATCGCCGCGACCTACGCCTGGCCGACAACCGGGGCCTGGCGGCGGCCGCCGCCGCCACCCCTGCCGTGACCGGGGTTTTCGTGCTGGATCCCACCATCCTCTCGGATCCCAACATGGCCCCAGCGCGGCTGTGGTTTCTTTCTGAGAGCCTGCGGGAGCTGCAGCAGACCTGGCAGCAGGCCGGCAGCAGGCTGGTGGTATTGCGTGGTGATCCAGCCGAGCTGCTGCCCCGCCTGGCCGCCGGCCTGGGCGCCGCGGTGGTGGCCTGGAACAAGGATGTGGAACCCTTCGGCCGCGAGCGCGACCGGCGGGTGGCGCGGGCGCTGCAGGCGGAGGGGCGCAAGGTGCTGGCCGACTGGGACCAGTTGCTGGTGGAGCCCGAGGCCCTCAAAACGGGCGCCGGCGATCCCTACCGGGTGTATGGCCCCTACTGGCGCAGCTGGCGCCGACGGGTGGAGGAGGCCAGCGCCCTGGGTTCGGCCGCCTCGGGTGGCCTGGATCCCCTGCCGGCACCGAGCGCCCTGATGGATTGCGAGTCCGCCCAGCTCAGCGGGCTGCCACTGGTGAGCCCCGAGCTGGAGCACGGATTTGAAGGTGCTGAGCTCTGCCCCTGCCGTCCTGGCGAAAAAGCGGCCCAAGGGCAGCTGGCAGCCTTCTGCGATGGCGATGGCCGCTCCATTGCGCTGCTTGGCTACGAACCGGGACGCAACATCCCCGGCGAAGCGGGCACCTCAGGGCTCAGCGCCGCCCTTAAGTTCGGCACGCTCAGCCCCCGCCAGGCCTGGGCCGCCGCCCAGCAGGCCCGGCCGCTTGCCCGCAGCGAGGAGGAGCTGCACTCAATCCAGGTGTGGGAGCAGGAGCTGGCCTGGCGCGAGTTTTACCAGCAGGCACTTTTTCACTTTCCCGAGCTGGCTGAAGGGCCCTACCGGCCCCAGTGGCGCGCCTTCCCCTGGGACAACGACAGCGACTGGTTTGAGGCTTGGCGCGAGGGCCTCACGGGCATGCCAATCATCGACGCCGCCATGCGCCAGCTAAATGAGAGCGGCTGGATGCACAACCGCTGCCGCATGATCGTGGCCTCCTTCCTGGTGAAGGACCTGATCTGCGACTGGCGCTGGGGCGAGGCGGCCTTCATGGCGCGCCTGGTGGATGGCGATCTGGCCGCCAACAACGGCGGCTGGCAGTGGAGCGCCAGCAGCGGCATGGACCCCAAACCGCTGCGCATCTTCAACCCGGCCACCCAGGCAGGCAAGTTTGATCCCGAGGGCACCTACATCCGCACCTGGCTGCCGGAGCTGCGGCACGTGGCCACCCGCGACCTGATCAGTGGGGAGATTGCCCCGCTGGAGCGCCGCGGCTACCCGGCCCCGTTGGTGAACCACAAAATTCAGCAGGCGCGCTTCAAGGCGCTCTACGCCACGATCAAGGGCTGAGCCAATACAGCGAGCAGCACCTCGATCACCCGCTGCTGCTGCTCGCCGCTGAGCTCCGGAAAGATCGGCAGGCTCAGCACCTCGGTGCAGAGACGCTCTGTCACCGGTAGGGATCCGGGCCCGTAGCCCAGTTCCGCGTAGGCCGGCTGGCGGTGGATTGGGATTGGGTAATAGATGATCGTGCTGACTCCGGCCTCCTGAAGCTGCTGCTTGAGCCAGTCGCGGCAGCAGGCCTGCGGCAAGCCGAAAGCAGCGCTGTCGGCGGAGGGAGTGCAGCTGGCCTCACCGCCGCAGGCCATGACGCCGGCGGAGCAGGCCGGCACCCGCAGCACGAACTGGTTCCAGCTATGGCCCTCGGGACCCGCCTCGGGCAGGGCAACGCCGGACAGGGCGGCCAGGTGCTCGTGGTAGTGGCTGGCGATGGCGCCACGGTGCTTCACCCAGCGCGGCAGGTGGGGCAGTTTGACGTTCAGGACTGTCGCCTGGATGGCGTCGAGGCGGCTGTTGTAGCCCAGGGCGGTATGGAGATAGCGGCGGGGCATGCCATGCACCGCCAGCTCCCGGATGACCTGGGCCAGCTCGGCATCCCGGCAGGTGATCGCCCCTCCATCGCCAGCAGCGCCAAGATTCTTGGTGGGGAAGAAACTGAAACAGCCCACATCCCCCCAACTGCCCACGGGCCGGCCCGCCCAGCTGGCACCGGTGGCCTGGGCACAATCCTCGACCACCTTGAGGCCGTGGCGTTCAGCGATGGCACACACCCGCTCCATGTCCACGGGCCGCCCGAACAGGTGCACAGGCAGCAGGGCCCGGGTAGCCGGCGTGATCGCCGCTTCCAGCTGATCGAGATCGATCAGGTAGCTGCTCTCCTCCACATCCACAAACACCGGCGTGGCGCCCACGGCGCTGATCGCTTCGGCGGTGGCGAAAAAGCTGAAGGAAGCAGTGATCACCTCATCGCCAGGACCGATGCCCAAGCCCCGCAGGGCCAGGATCAGGGCATCGGTGCCGCTGTTGCAGCCGATGGCGTGGGGCACGCCACAGGCCGTGGCGAAGTCGGTTTCAAAGCGGGAGATCGTGGCGCCGCCGATGTACTGACCACTGCGCAAAACCTCGAGCACAGCCTGATCCAGAGCTGCGCCCAGCTCCTGAATCTGCTCGCTGAGGCTGAACGGGGGCACTTGCATGGCAAGCAACTTACGTCGCCCACCACACCATCTCGGGGCCAGGATGCCACTTGATCTTGCAGCAGGTATCCGGCCTGTGCCCCCGATTGTGACCCCATTCCGGAGCCGTCCTGCCCTCGCGACCGCCCTCGCCACTGGCCTGAGCACCGCGTTCGGCGCCGGGCTACTCAGCGCCTGCGTGCCGGCCCACCGCCACCCCACCTGGGCGATCTATCCGCTGCAAAGGCGGATGGCCCACGACGGCCTAGCCGTGGTGAGTCAGCCCGATGGCTACGGCCTGCACATCTGGATCGACACCGATACCCGCCAGAGCGGCAGCTGCCAACCCCGCTGGAGCGCCGATGCGGCCCGGCTGTTCAACGGCAATGGCACGGCCCCGTTCAGCTCGGGCCTGGCGCCGCGCCAGGAATACTTCCAGGCCGTCGCCCGCCAGGACGTGCGCCGGGCCCTGCGCCAGCAGAGCCAGGCCCTCTGCCTGCAACAGTCCCCCCGCAGCAGCTTCAGCTGGGTGGAGCCCCCCCGCAACGCCGCCGAAATCAAGCCGGAGCCCTACCCGCTGCTGGAGGAAGCCGACCTGCTCAGCGATCCCAACGCCGTGCTGGAGCAGGAGGAGCGGCTGCTGAACCCCGCCCCCAAAGCACCGGCTCAGCCCGGCGCCAATAGCGACTGAAGCGGCGCAGATCCAACGGTTCCGGCAGGGCCACGAAGGGTTCAGGCTCCAGCACCTGCAGCGGTAACTGGGCGGCAATCTGCTCCCGCAACAGCCCAAAGCGCGGATCCACCGCAGCGCTGGTGACCACGCCATCAGCCCCATGGCGGCGAGCGAAGCTCAGCACCTCCAGGGCCACGTCGCCGTGGCGCAGGGTCACCGGCAGCTCCAGCAGACACTCGTAGAGAAAGCCCAACCGCTTGAGGCTGAGGCGCTGGGTCTCGATGAGCTCCCGGTCGAATACGAATAGCGCCGGCGCCCCCGGATGAGCCACCAGGGCGGGATTGGCGGGCCCCAGGGCCTCGCCATGGATCCAAAGCACAGGCTTCAGCACGGGCTGGCTCCTGGGAACAGGTCCGCCTGCAACTGCTCGTAGCTGGCCTCGAACGGGCAGGTGCCCTCCGAAGCGGCGGCGCAAGCAGAGCAGTAGCGGCCGGAGCTGAAACGCTCCAAGTTGGCGCGATTAAACATGTAGGGCTTGCTGCTGAAGCTGCTGGTCACCCACTGCCAGCTGAGGTTGTTGCTGGCCGGATCGCCATCGAGCAGATGCTGCAGAAACCAGCGGGCACCCGCCTGCCATTGGATCCGCCGCCAGTGGACCACGTAGGCCGCCAGCCACATACGGGCGTGGTTGTGCAGCCAGCCGGTGTGGATCAGTTCACTGGCGAAGCCATCCATGCAGGCCAGGCCGGTGCGGGCCTCGAGCAGATCGTCCGGCAGCGCGGCGGCGTAGCGCTCGGGGGGATGGCCGGTCTTGAGCGGCTCCTGGTCGCGCCAGATGCCATCGCCCAGCTGGCGCCAGAGCCGCTGCCAGTAGTCGCGCCAGCCCAGCTCGTTGATTAATTTTTGAGCCGCTAGCGGCGGCTGGCCGCTGCGCGCCAGCCAGGCGAACACAGCCTCACGCACCTCCACCAGGCTGAGCACGCCGTGGCGGATATGGGGCGACAGGCGCGTCACCGCCCCATCGAGGTGGTTGCGGCTGCGGCCATAAGCGGCCGGATCGATGGCGGCTAGCGCCGCTTCGGCCGCCCGGCGCCCGCCCGGGATCGGGCTCAACCCACCTGGGGCCTGGGGGAACAGCTGGCGCAGGGTCGCCTCCAGCTCGACGCGGCTGGCGAACTGGCGGGGCAGATCCCGGGGTGGGAGAGAATCGCTCGATCGCATCACTCTGGCTCCCGGCCACTGCTCCCATGCTCCTCGATCTGCGCGGCAAAAAGGCCCTGGTCACGGGGATTGCCAACAACAAGTCGATCGCCTGGGGCATCGCCCAGCAGCTGCATGCCGCCGGCGCTGAGCTGGGCGTCACCTACCTGCCCGATGAGAAGGGCCGCTTTGAGGGCAAGGTGCGCGAGCTCACCGCGCCGCTGGCACCCAGCCTGTTCGAGCCCCTAAACGTGCAGGATCCCGCCCAGATCGAGGCCGTGTTTGCGCGGGTGAAGGAGCAATGGGGCTCGATCGACGTGCTGGTGCACTGCCTGGCCTTCGCCGGCAAGGAGGAGCTGATCGGCGACTATTCCGCCATCAGCCCCGAGGGCTTCGGCCGGGCCCTGGAGGTGAGCGCCTACTCCCTGGCGCCCCTATGCCGCTTCGCCAAACCCCTGTTCAACCCCGGCGGCAGCGTGATCACGCTGAGCTACCTGGGGGCCGAGCGGGCCATCCCTAATTACAACGTGATGGGCGTGGCCAAGGCAGCCCTGGAGGCCTCGGTGCGCTATTTGGCGGCTGAGCTTGGCCCCGAGAAGCAGGTGCGCGTCAACGCCATCAGCGCTGGACCGATTCGCACCCTGGCCAGCAGCGCCATCGGCGGCATCCTCGACATGATCCACAACGTGGAAGCCAAAGCGCCCCTGCAGCGCACCGTTACCCAGGAGGAAGTGGGCTGCACCGCCGCCTTCCTGGCCAGCCCCCTGGCCTCCGGCATCACCGGCCAGGTGATCTATGTGGACGCCGGCTACTGCATCACGGGAATGTGAGCGGCACACTGAGCCAAGAGCCCAAGCAGGCCCAGGAGGGCAACCCCATGCGTACCGGCACCATCCACCGCGTCACCGGCGAAACCGACGTGAACGTAACGCTGGGGCTCGATGGCAGCGGCCGCTGCACGGTGAACACCGGCGTGCCCTTCCTTGACCACATGCTCCACCAGATCAGTAGCCACGGCCTGATCGACCTGGAGATCAAGGCGCTGGGGGACACCCATATCGACGATCACCACACCAACGAAGACGTGGGCATTGCCGTGGGCCAGGCCCTGGCCCTGGCCCTGGGCGAGCGGCGCGGCATCCACCGCTTCGGTCACTTTGTGGCGCCGCTGGATGAGGCCCTGGTGCAGGTGGTCCTCGACTGCAGCGGCCGGCCCCACCTCAGCTACGGGCTAAAGATCCCGGCCCAGAAGATTGGCAGCTACGACACCGAGCTGGTGAAGGAGTTCTTCGTGGCGGTGGCCAACAACAGTGGCCTCACCCTGCACATCCGCCAGCTGGATGGGGTGAACTCCCACCACATCGTGGAGGCCTGCTTCAAGGCGTTCGCCCGGGCTCTGCGCCAGGCGACGGAGCTCGATCCGCGCCGGGCGGGTGCGGTCCCGAGCAGCAAGGGTGTGCTGGCTTAGGCCTGATCAGGCTCCCGCGACCATAAAAACAGCCCCAGCCTCTCGGCGTCCGCCATCGTTTGCTCAGCATCCAGCAGCAGGGCACTGCGGGCTTCCCAGGCGATGCCTGCCAACCCCGCTGCCGCGGCCTTGGCCACGGTGGTGGGACCGATGCCGGGGAGGTCCATGCGCCGGTCCTGGTTGAGCTTGGGGGCCTTGTAGAGCACCCCGGTGCGTCCCGTCTCCGGCCGATCGGTGCGGGTGGCAGCCACCCACTCGAGCATGGCGTCGGTGCCGGGCAGGGCTTCGGTGGCCAGGCACAGCCCCTTGGCCACCACCGCTCCCTGGCCCACGTCCACCTGGGAGATGGCCTCCACGATGTATGCGGCGCGCTCCACATCGGCGCGGTCCAGATCGCTGGGCACCGTGCTGGCATACAAGCCTGGCTCCGGCAGCAGATTTGGCGCCACATCTTCGATGCCCACCACCTTCAGGCCGTGCTCCTCAATGATCTGGGCCAGGGCCCGCAGGGAGGCGTCATCGCCATTGCGCAGCGACGCCAGGATGCGCGGCGCCGCCATCAAGGTGGAGCCCTCAAAGCGCAGCAGGTTGAGCGAGCGCGGACGCACAAACTTGCCCACCATCACGATCTGCTTGATGCCTCGCTGCTGCAGCGACTTGATGAAGGCGATCGAGCGCTCGAAGAAAAACTCCTCAGCCGCCGGCACTTCCACCTCCAGACCGTGGGGGTAGCAGGCGATATGGGTCCGCCCCGCACGGCTGAGAGCCTCCGAGAGCATCCGAGGCAACACGCCCTCACCAGCAATGATCGCGACGGTCGGATCACCCATCAGGGCCGGGCTTGCTTCACATACGGGTCAAAACACAGTCAAAGGCCCAACACCCTGGAGTGGCCTGCTCTGGTGGACAGGTCCTGTGGCGTCATGGCCTCGGCGGGCCCGCTGCGAGGGCCACAAGGAGGGCTTCAGGAGTGAGCCGCTGATCGGCCTGCTCGCCGCCATCGACCCGCAGATCCTTGAGCCCCACCACCCCGTCTAGCGCCTCCTGCTCGCCGATTACCGCCGCCCAACGGGCCCCGGAGCGGTCGGCCCGCTTGAACTGCTTACCGAAGGCCGCGCCACTGGCATCCCTCTCCACAGCCAGTCCAGCCTGGCGGCAGCGCCGTGCCAGGGCCAGGGCCAGCGCTGCAGCGGCCTCGCCACGGCTAACCACATAGAGATCGAGGTCTGGGGCGGCAGCCACCGAAGCTTCGCTCTGGCTGAGCAGCAACACCAGACGCTCCATCCCGAGGGCCCAGCCGATCGCCGGCGTGGCCGGCCCGCCCAGCTGCTGCACCAGGCCGTCGTAGCGGCCACCACCACACACCGTGGCCTGCGCCCCCAGCTGGCTGCTGGTGATCTCAAAGGCGGTGTGGCTGTAGTAATCGAGGCCTCGCACCAGCCGGGGGTTGAGCACAAAGGGGATCCCCAGGGCCTTTAGGGCCTGCTGCACCGCCGCAAAGCGGACCTGGCTCGCGTCGCTAAGAGCGGACGCCAGGCTGGGGGCCTCCGCCAGCAGGGCCTGGGTATCGGGGTTCTTGGAATCGAGCACCCGCAGGGGGTTGCTGTGGATGCGGGCCTGGGAATCGGCATCGAGCTGGCCTCGCCGCTGCTCCAGCCAGGCCACCAGCAACTCGCGGAAGCGGGCCCGGTCTTCGCTGCTGCCGAGGGAATTGAGCTGCAGCTCCAGCCCGCCCACCCCCAGCTCGGCCAGCAGATCCCAGGCCACGGCAATGGCCTCCACGTCACTGCAGGCATCGGCAAAACCGAGCAGCTCCAGCCCGATCTGGTGGAACTGACGCAGCCGGCCCGCCTGGGGGCGCTCGTAGCGGAACATCGGCCCGCCATACCAGAGGCGCTGGGGGCCCTGGCTCAGCAGGCCGTGCTGGATCGCCGCCCGCACCACAGACGCCGTGCCCTCCGGCCGCATGGTGCAGCTGCGCTCACCCCGGTCGAGAAAGGTGTACATCTCTTTGCCCACCACGTCGGTGGCCTCGCCGATGCCGCGGGCAAACAGCTCGGTGACCTCCAGCAGGGGGGTGCGGATCTCAGTGATTGCACTGCGGCGGAAGTGCTCGCGGGCCGTGGCTTCCACGTGCTGCCACAGGCGAATCTGCTCTGGCAGCAGATCGGCCATGCCACGCAGGCTCTGCAGCGATGCCAAACCGAAAGCAGCAAGTGGGGTGAGTCTGCCTGCCGGCGCTCAGGCGTAGCTGGCTTGATACCAACGGGCGAAGCGTTCAACCCCCACCTCGATCGAGGTGGAGGGACTGAAGCCCACCCAGGCCTCAAGCAAGCTCGTATCGGCGGCGGTGGCCTCCACATCGCCGGGCTGCATCGGCTGCAGGTCGCGGATCGCCTGCCGACCTAAAGCCCGCTCGAGCAGATCAATGAAATACAGCAGCTCGACCGGCTGGCTGTTGCCGATATTGAACAAGCGATGCGGGGCCCAGCTGGTGGCAGGGTCTGGAGCCGCGGAGTCAAACCTGGGATCGGCGCTGGCCGGCTTATCTGCGCAGGCGATCACCCCGGTCACGATGTCGTCGATGTAGGTGAAATCGCGGCGCATGCGGCCCTGGTTGAACACCCGGATCGGCTCCCCCGCCAGGATCGCCTTGGCAAACAACATCGGCGCCATGTCGGGCCGGCCCCAGGGGCCGTACACGGTGAAAAAGCGCAGCCCCGTAGCCGGCAGCCCATAAAGGTGGCTGTAGGTGTGGGCCATCAATTCATTGGCTTTCTTAGTGGCCGCGTACAGGCTCACCGGATGGTTCACAGACTGATGTTCCGTGAACGGCAGGTTGGTGTTGCCGCCATACACCGAACTACTGGAGGCGTACACCAGATGCACAACACCGTGGTGGCGGCAGCCTTCGAGGATTGCGCCAAACCCCACCAGGTTGGTCTGCAAGTAAGCACCAGGATTTTCGAGGGAGTAACGCACCCCGGCCTGGGCGGCCAAGTGAATCACCAGTCGGGGTCGTTCGCGGGCGAAGAGATCCGCGATGGCAGATTCATCCTCCAGCTCCAGACGCTGAAAGCTCCAGGACTCCCTGGGGGCAGAGGCCTCGATCCGGCTCAGCCGGGCCTCCTTCAAGGCAGGGTCGTAGTAACTGTTGAGGTTATCGATCCCCACCACCCGTTCACCCCGGGCCAAAAGCCGCTCACACACCGCCGCACCGATAAAGCCGGCCGCACCGGTCACCAACACGGTGCGACTCATGGATCCAACATCTCCCGGAAGTAGGCAATCGTGGGCACCAGCCCCTGCTCCAGCGCCACCGTGGGCTGCCAGCCCAGCTCCTGTTGCGCCAGCTCGATCACCGGTTGACGTTGTAGGGGATCATCCGCCGGCAGCGGCTGACAGGTGAGCGGCAAGTCGGGGTTGATGCGCGCGCGCACCAGCTCGGCCAGCTGGCGGATCGTGAACTCGCCGGGGTTGCCGATGTTGATCGGGCCGGTGTGGCCGCCGTTCATCAGCCGGATCAGGCCCTCCACCAGATCATCCACATAACAAAAGCTACGGGTCTGGCTGCCATCGCCATAGAGGGTGAGCGGTTGGCCTTTAAGGGCCTGCACGATGAAGTTGCTCACCACCCGGCCGTCGTCGGGCAGCATTCTTGGACCGTAGGTGTTGAAGATCCGCGCCACCCGGATCTCCACCCCATGCATGCGCCGGTAGTCGAAGCAAAGCGTTTCGGCGATGCGCTTGCCCTCGTCGTAGCAGCTGCGAATGCCGATCGTGTTGACGCAGCCCCGGTAGCTCTCGGGCTGGGGGTGCACCTCCGGATCGCCATACACCTCACTGGTGCTCGCCAGCAGCAGCCGCGCCCCCACCCGCCTTGCCAGGCCCAGCATGTTGTAGGTGCCAAGGAAGCTGGTTTTGGCGGTTTTAATCGGGTTGTGCTGGTAGTGCACCGGTGAGGCCGGGCAGGCCAAGTGCCAGATCCGGTCCACCTCCAGCCGGATCGGCTCGGTGACGTCATGGCGGATCAGCTCAAAGCGCGGGTGGCCAATCCACTGGGCCACATTCGCCTTACGGCCAGTGAAAAAGTTGTCGAGGCAGATCACCTCCTCGCTAGCTTCCATCAGCCGGTCCACCAGGTGCGAACCCACAAAACCGGCACCGCCGGTGATCAGGTTGCGGGGGAGGGAGCCGGGCATGGCTCAGCCCTCCCCCACGGTCCACACCTGCAGACCCGCAGCACGGGCTAAGGCGCCGTCGGCCTTGGCGCGAGCATCAAACAGCCATGCCGGCTGGCGCATTACGGCCGCCACCGCCGGCCAGTCGATCACAGCAAACTGCTGCCACTCGGTGAGCAGCAGCAGGGCATCGGCGCCGCTGGCCGCCTGCAGCACCTCCGGCACCCGCTGCCAGCTGCCATCTCCGTCGCCCTCGCCAGCGCCGGCCGGTTGACCCAGATCCTTAGCCATCTGGCTCTCGCTCACCTTGGGATCGACGATCTGCAGCACCGCTCCCTCCTCTAGCAGTTCCCGGCAGATCCGGATCGCCGGCGACTCCCGCGTGTCGTTCGTATCGGCCTTGAACGCAAACCCCAGCACGCCGATCCGTTTGCCCGTCACGGTGCCGAACAGCTTGTTCACCACCAGGCGCGCAATCCGGTGCTGCTGCCAGGTGTTGAGCAGCACCACCTGCTCCCAGTAGGCCGCCACCTCCTCCAGCCCGTAGTGGCGGCAGAGGTACACCAAATTCAAGATGTCCTTCTGAAAGCAGCTGCCGCCAAAACCCGGACCAGCCTGCAGAAACTTCTGGCCAATGCGGCTGTCGGCGCCAATCGCCCGGGCCACCTCGCGCACGTTGGCGCCAGTGGCCTCACAAAACGCCGCAATGCTGTTGATCGAGCTGATCCGCTGCGCCAAAAAGGCATTAGCCGTGAGCTTGGAGAGCTCGCTGCTCCAGAGGTTGGTGCGCAGGATCTTCTCCGGCGCCACCCAGTGGCCGTAAATCGCCGCCAGGGCCTCGATCGCCTCGGGGTTCTGGCCGCCGATCAGCACCCGATCTGGCTTCTCCAAATCGGCAATAGCTGTGCCCTCCGCCAGAAACTCCGGATTGGAGAGCACCGAAAAGCTCTTAGCCGGCTGGGTTTCGCTTACGCCAATACCTTCAGATGCGGAGAGGATTTGCTGAATCACCTCAGCGGTGCGCACCGGCAGCGTGCTCTTCTCCACCACGATCGTGTGACCCCGGGCGGCTTTTGCCACCGTGCGGGCACTCGCCTCCACCCACTTCAGATCGCTGGCCTGGCCGGCACCCAGACCTTTGGTTTTGGTGGGGGTGTTCACCGAGATAAACACCAGATCCGCAATAGCGATTGCCTCCTCCACAGCTGTGGAAAAGTGCAAATTGCGGCCCCGGCAGCGGCCCACCACCCCATCGAGACCCGGCTCATACACCGGCAGGCGGCTTAGATCGGCGCTATTCCAGGCTGCAATCCGCTCAGCGCTGAGGTCCACCACAGTCACCTGCACATCCGGGCAGCGATCTGCAATCACCGCCATCGTCGGGCCGCCCACGTAACCCGCTCCTATGCAGCAGATGGAGCTGATGGTGGGCAATCCCATGGAACTCAGATAGCCAGGACGAGAGACTATTCCTTATGCACGAATTACCTCCATGGCTGAGCTGCTAATCACCGGAGGTGCTGGCTTCATCGGCAGCCACAGCTGTCTGGTGCTGCTGGAGGCGGGCCACAACTTGGTGGTGCTCGACAACTTCGACAACAGCTCTCGGGAAAGCCTGAAGCGCGTGCTGGAACTCGCCGGCCCCTCCGCAGCCGGCCGGCTGCAGGTGGTGGAGGGCGACATTCGCTCCGCTGTAGATCTGGAGCGGGCCTTCAAGGCGGCCCCGGCCGGCCGGCCAATCACAGCCGTGGTCCACTTCGCCGGCCTCAAGGCGGTGGGCGAATCGGTGCGCGAGCCCCTGCGTTACTGGGACGTGAATCTCTGTGGCTCGCGCCAGCTGCTGGAGGCAATGCAGGCCCATGGCTGCCGCAGCCTGGTGTTCAGCAGCAGCGCCACCCTCTACGGCATGCCGGAGCTAGTACCGATCCCTGAAAGCGCACCAATCCAGCCGATCAACCCCTACGGCCACAGCAAAGCCGCCGTGGAACAGCTGCTGGCCGATCTGGCGGCCAGCGAAGCGGGCTGGCGCATCGCCCGGCTGCGCTACTTCAATCCGGTGGGAGCCCACCCCAGTGGCCGCATCGGCGAAGACCCCAGGGGCATACCCAACAACCTGTTCCCCTTTGTGAGCCAGGTGGCGGTGGGGCGTCGCGACTGCCTGCAGGTGTTTGGCGGCGACTGGCCCACCCCCGATGGCAGCGGCGTCCGCGACTACATCCATGTGATGGACCTCGCTGAGGGGCACCGGGCCGCTTTGGACGTGCTGCTGGCCGAGCCCCCCCAGCTGCTCAGCCTCAACCTGGGCAGCGGCCAGGGCCACTCGGTGTTGGAGGTGGTGCGGGCCTTCGAGGTCGCCAGTGGCCGTTCTGTTCCGTACACCGTTGTGGAAAGGCGAGACGGAGATGCGGCCAGCACCGTGGCTGATCCGCGCCTGGCAACTGAACGGCTCAGCTGGCGCACCCGCCGCTCCCTGGAGGAGATGTGCCGCGACGGCTGGGCCTGGCAGCAGGCCAATCCCGAGGGTTATGGCAGCTGAAGCAAGGCTGGTGCTCGCCGGTGGCGGCCACAGCCACGCCCTAGTGCTGCGCATGTGGGCCATGGGCCGGCAGCGGCCGGCCGCCTGGATCACCCTGGTGAGCCGCCACAGCACCGCACTGTATTCGGGCATGGTGCCTGGGATGGTGGCCGGTCTTTATGAGCCAGCCGCCTGCGCCATAGACCTACGCCGCCTTTGCCTGCTGGCGGGGGTGACCTTTGTGCAGGCAGAGATCACGGCGATTGATCCCGAGGGGCGGGAGCTGGCACTGGCGGGGAGGCCCAACCTGCGCTGGGACTGGCTCAGCCTCGATGTGGGCGCAGAAACCAGCTCCGTAACCCATGCGGCCATGGCGGTAAAGCCCCTGGAGCCCTTCTTGCTCTGGTGCAGCCAGCCCAAATCAGGCAGCGTTCGCATCCGGGGTGGCGGCGCCGCAGCCGTAGAGGTGGCCCTGGCGCTGCGGGCGAGGGGCCAGCAGCCCAAGCTGCAGCTGCGCGGCAGCCAGCTGAATCTGGGCTCAAAGGCAGCCAACCAATTGGGGCAGCAGCTACTAGAAAGCGCCGGCATTGCCATCGAGGCCAACTGCCCGGATGACGCCGCCGCCGACCTGGCCTGCACTGGCAGCCGCGCACCCCGCTGGCTCACCGCCTCAGGCCTGGCCTGCAACGGCGAGGGGCGCCTGCTCACTGAGGCCAGCCTGCAGGTATGGCGACAGCCAAGGCTGTTCGCCAGCGGCGACTGCGGCGTGATCGCCAGCAGGCCCAGGCCCGCCTCCGGTGTCTGGGCTGTGCGCTGCGCCCAAACCCTGGCCCACAACCTGAAGGCAGTGGTTGCAGGCCGCGAGCTGCGACCCTGGCGGCCTCAGCGCTGGGCGCTGCAGCTGCTGGGCGACGGCAGCAAGCCCAGGCCCCAAGCAGTGGCCTTCTGGGGTCCATGGGCCCTGGGCCCCAGCCCGCTGCTATGGCGCTGGAAGCAGGCCGTGGATCGGCGCTTCATGGCCGGCTTCAGCGAGCTGAAGGCCATGGGCCCAGATGGGGGCGCAGCGATGGCCTGCCGGGGCTGCGCCGCCAAATTGGCCGCCAGCCCCCTGCAAGACGCCCTGGCACGCAATGGCCTCGGAGGCGGCACCCCGGGCAGCGCCGAGGACGCCGCGGTGATCGCCCAGACAGCCGATGGGTCCCTGCTACTGCAGAGCGTCGATGGCTTTCCGGCGCTGGTGGCCGACGCCTGGCTCAATGCCCGGCTCACCACCCTGCATGCCTGCAGTGATATCTGGGCCAGTGGCGCCCAGGTGGAAAGCCTGCAAGCGGTGGTCACCCTGCCGGAGCTAGCTCCCGCCCTGCAGGCAGATCTGCTCAGCGACACCCTGGCCGGCATCCAATCGGTGCTGCAGCCGCTCGGAGCCCGCCTGATCGGCGGCCACAGCCTGGAGGCCCGCGACAGTCAAACCAGCCCGGCAAACCCCGCAGGCCTGAGCTTGGTGCTGAGCGTGAACGGCAGGGCACCCGCTGGGCGGCACTGGGGCAAGGGGCCCTTACGCAGCGGCGATGGGCTGGTGCTGTGCCGGCCCATCGGCACGGGGGTGCTGTTTGCCGCGGCCATGGCTGGAGCGGCCCAGCCCCAGTGGATAGACGCCGCCCTAGCCCAGATGCAGCAATGCCAGGCAAGCCTGGTGGAGCTGCTAAACCGCCGCGGTTGCCGCGCCTGCACCGACGTGACCGGCTTCGGGCTGTTGGGCCATCTGGGCGAAATGCTGGCCGCCAGCCCAGAAAACTGCCACGTGACGCTGGCGGCAGCAGCTATACCGGCCCTGCCCGGGGCCTTACCGCTGCTGAGCGCAGGCTGGGCCAGCAGCCTGGCCCCTTCTAATGCCAGCGCCCTGGCCCTACTGGAGGAGCGGATTCAACTCCAGGAGCAAACCGATGCAGCTCATCAAGCCCTGCTGATTGATCCCCAGACCTGCGGCCCGCTGCTGGCGGCGATTCCAGGCGACCAGCTGGCAGCAGCCCTTAGCGATCTGCAGCAGGCAGGCTTTGGCGAAGCCGCTGTGATCGGCCGGGTGCACACCTAAACGACGACGCGCCGAACCGCCAGCGAGAATGGAGGATCTGCGAGACCAGCGTCTTGTCTGCCCTCACCCGCTGCCTGGAGGAAGAGGCTGCTGCCATAGCAGCTGCTGCCCAGCGCCTGAGCAGCAGCCAGGTGGAGGCCGCTCTGGAACTGCTGGAGGGGTGCCGCCAACGCCGGGCCAAGCTTGTGCTTACCGGCGTGGGCAAGAGCGGCATCGTTGCCCGCAAGATCGCTGCCACCTTTTCTTCAATCGGCCTTACGGCCGTATTTCTCAATCCGGTCGATGCCCTGCACGGCGATCTCGGCATCGTGGCGGCCGACGACGTCGCCCTGCTGCTCTCGAACAGCGGTGAAACAGAGGAGTTGCTGGCGATCCTGCCCCACCTGCGCCGCCGCGGCACGGCCCGGATCGCCCTGGTGGGCCGCCTGGCATCCAGCCTGGCTAATGGCTGCGATGTAGTGCTGGATGGCTCGGTCGATCGGGAAGTTTGCCCGCTAAACCTGGCTCCCACGGCCAGCACGGCGGTAGCTATGGCGATTGGCGACGCCCTGGCGGCAGTGTGGATGGAGCGGGCAGGCATCTCGCCCGAAGACTTCGCCATCAACCATCCAGCCGGCTCACTAGGCCGCCAGCTCACCCTCACCGTGGCCGATTTGATGGTGCCGGCAACAGCGCTGGACGGCCTATCTCCCGAGGCACCCCTGGCCGAGGTGATCGGCCGGCTCACCGAAGGCAGCAACGGCAAAGGCAGTCTTGGGGCCGCCTGGGTGCGGGCCAGCGCAAACCCCGAACTGATGGCCGGGCTGATCACAGACGGCGACCTGCGCCGCAGCTTGCAGCACCATGCCCCCGAGGAGTGGGCTGACCTCCGCGCCGGCTCCATGGCCACTGCTGACCCGATCACAGTGACGCCAGAGGTGCTCGCTGTAGAAGCTCTAAAAGTGATGGAACGCAACCCCCACCAGGCAATTTCAGTGCTGCCAGTCGTGGATCCCGCCCAGCCTCGGCTGCTGCTGGGCCTGCTACGGCTGCACGATCTGGTGCAGGCTGGGTTTACCACCAGTACCGCCGCGGACCGCCCATGACGGCCATTCCCTTCACCTTGATCGCCGGGCCCTGTGTAATCGAAAGCCGCGATTTGGTGCTTCAGATCGCTGAGCAAGTGAGCACGATCTGCGCTCGAGTCGGCATCCGCTACATCTTCAAAGCCAGCTTCGACAAAGCCAACCGCAGCTCAGGCAAGTCGTTTCGCGGCCCGGGCCCCGATGAGGGGCTGAAGATCCTGCAGGAGGTGGGCCAGAGCTTCGGGGTGCCCGTGCTCACCGACATCCACGAGAGTTGTCAGGCGGCGGCGGCGGCCCAGGCTGTGGATGTGCTGCAGATCCCCGCCTTTCTCTGCCGTCAGACCGACCTGCTCGAAGCCGCCGCCAAGGCCGTGGCCGGCACCAGCAAGGTGGTGAACGTCAAAAAGGGGCAGTTTCTGGCGCCCTGGGACATGGCCCAGGTGGTGAACAAAATGCAGGAATGCGGGCTAGATCCCGCCAGCGGCCGCCTATGGCTCACCGAGCGAGGCACCAGTTTTGGCTACAACACCCTTGTGGTCGATTACCGCAGCTTCCCCCAGCTCCAAGCCCTGGGTTGCCCGGTGATCTTCGATGCCACCCACGCCGTGCAGCAGCCCGGCGGCCGTGGCACCAGCACCGGCGGGCAGCGGGAGTTTGTGGCACCGCTTGCCAGAGCTGCAGTCGCCGTGGGGGTGGACGGTTTGTTCATGGAGACCCATCCAGACCCCGACAACGCCCTCAGCGACGGGCCGAACATGGTGCCGCTGCACCGGCTCGAAGCCCTGCTCAGCCAGCTGCTGGCCCTGCGTCAAGTAGTGGCAGCGGGTGTGGCCCCAAGCAGCCTGTGATCCGCCAGCTGCTGCAACGAACCCTGCTGCGGCGCCGGGATCTTGCGGCGATCGAACTGCTGGTTTGTGACGTTGACGGTGTGCTCACCGATGGCGGCTTGCACTACGACGAGCAGGGCCAGGTGGTGAAGCGCTTCGACGTGCGCGACGGCCTGGCGATCCGGATGCTGCAGCGAGCAGGCATTGAGGTGGCCTTTCTCAGCGGCGGGCGCAGCGGCGCCATCGAGCAGCGGGCCCGACATCTGCACGTCAATCACTGTCTGGTGGGCGTCGGCGACAAGCTCAGCGCCCTAAGCCAGCTCCAGGCCCATCTGCAGCTGGAGCGCCAGCAAACCGCCTTCATCGGCGACGACCTCAACGACCTAACAGTGCGCCCGGCTACGGGTCTGCTGATCTGCCCCGCCGACGGCGCCCGGGGCCTGCGCCGCCAGGCCGACTGGGTGCTGCGCCGCCGGGGGGGTGATGGGGCCGTGCGCGAACTAGCTGAAGCCCTGCTGCTGCAGCGGGGGCTGTTGCAAAGCCTCAACCGTGAGGGCTGGCGAGAAGGCAACGCCTAGGCGCCGGCCAACTCAGCGCGAGCAATGGTCCGGGCCTGCTCCAGCTGCTCCGGGGTATCCACCGAGAGGCAGTCCTGCGCCACCTCGTAGGTGAGCAGGGGAATGCCGGCGTCGATAAGCCGCAACTGCTCCAACTTCTCCAGGTCTTCGAGCAGGGAATGGGGCAGCGCCTCCCAGCCAGCCAACACGTCAGCCCGATAGCCATAGAGACCCACATGGCCCCAATAGATGGTGTGCTCGGCCCACTGCTCCGGCGGCACCCCGCGCAAATGGGGCAGGGCACTGCGGGAGAATGTGATGGCGCGACCATCGCGGGCCCGCAGCACCTTCACCACATTGGGATCGTGCAACTTGTCAGCGGTGAGGGGATAGACGGGCGTGAGCACCGGCGGCCGCTGCAGCTGGGCAAACTGAGCCGCCATCGCCTCGATGATCGCCGGATCCAGCAGCGGCTGGTCGCCCTGCACGTTGATCACCAGGGTTTCATCAAAATCAGAGGCCCCGCCCCCCGCGGCAGCCACCAGCTCCGCCACCACGCTGGCCAGGCGTTCACTGCCCGAGCTGCAATGGGGCGAGGTCATCAGCACCGGAAAGCCCCAGCCTTCGGCAAAAGAGCGCACCTGGTCGCTGTCTGTGCACACAACCACGGCCGCCAGACCCTGGGCCTGCCGGCAGCGCTCCAACACATGCTGGAGCACGGGCTTGCCGGCAATATCGGCGAGCAGCTTGCCTGGGAGCCGCGCCGATTCCAGCCGGGCCGGTACGGCCACCACCACTCGGGGAACAGACATCTGGTCAGTCATCCGCCCACGCTAACGAGGGGTCTGCGGCACTCAGATCCGCTCCAAGCGCAGCCGCTCGGCCCGCAGCTCCCTCAGCCTCTGGCCCAACTCGGGGCCTTGCCGCATGCCAGCTGCCAGCAGATCAGCGGCGCTGAGCTCGGCCTTGACCTGGCGCCAGCGCAGCAGCCACCGCAGCAGGGGCCGGCGCGGGCCACTGCCACAGGCCAGGGCCAGGGCCACCGCTTCTGGACTGCAGCCAGCAGCCTCCAGCAGGGCGCACCAGTGCTCGGGCAGCGCCAGAGAGCCCTCCAGCTGCTGCTCCACCAGCCGGCGCCGCAACTCCAACCATTGCGCTAATAAGCGGTGCTGGCGGTGGGGCAACTGCAGCCGCTCCGCCAGGGCGAGGGGTTGGCGCGCTCCCGCCACCAGGGCCACCAGCAGCGGCAACCCCAGCCGAGCAGCCCAGCGCAGCCGCCGCGGCCACTGCGTATCCGCCTGCAGCTCCGGATCAAGCAGCGCCAGAGCGCCCCAGCGCTGCAGTGCCCCCAGAGCTGCCAGCCAGGGCTCGCGCTCCAGCAGTAACTCCAGCTCCATCCGCAGACGCGTGCCCAGGGCTGACGGCGCCTCAGCCGGCGCATCACCCTGCCGCCAAGGCCAAGGCCACTGCGCCAGGGTGGAGGCGGCCTGATCGGCGCTAGCCCCGTCAAGCTCCAGCCCCAGCCGCGCCGCATAGCGGGCGCCGCGCACCAGCCGGGTGGGATCGTCGCGAACGCTGCCGTGATGCAAAAAGCGCAGCTGGCGCAGCTCCAGATCGGCCTGGCCTCCATGGGGATCGAGCAGGGTGCCGCTGACCAGATCCAAGGCCATGGCGTTGATGCTGAAATCACGCCTGGCCAGGTCATCGGCCAGAGAGCCGAAGCTCACCTGAGGATTTTCGGCTGGCACCGGGTAGGTCTCGCAGCGGGCGGTGGCCACATCCAGCAGCACCTGCTGGCCGTCCAAGTTGAGTTCGAGCTCAACGGTGCCGTAAGCGCCGTGCTCCTGGCAGCGCTGCACCACACCCTCCCCCAGCTGGCCAGCCAAGGCGTCAACCAACTCCTTAACCAGCTCTGAAGCCCGGCCCTGCACCACGAGGTCCAGATCGGGCAGCCCCCGCCAGGGATCGTTATGCACCCGGTGCAGCAACAAATCCCGCACCCCTCCACCGACCAATGCCACCGGCCCAACCCCTGACCGGCTCAGGGCTGTCAGCAGGGGCGCTGGAATGCCAGGGATTTCCACCTAGACGGGCTCGATCGGTGCCAGGCGCGGGTCAAGGATTTTGGGCCCCATCCCCTGAAATTTCACTGCAATCGAGACCTTCTCACCACTGCCAAACAGGTGGGTCACCTGACCTTCGCCAAAGCTGCTGTGGCGCAGCCGGTCCCCCACCGCCCAGGTTTTGGTGGCCGCCCGGCGCCGCACCGCATTGGCGGGAGCACCGGCCGCACCGCCGCCAGCTACCTGGCGTGAATCCTCGCGATCCACTCGGGTGAGCCGATCCAGGCGCTGCTCACGGCGAATGGAAGCTCCACCGCTATGGGGAATGTCCCCCTGGATAAGGGCGCTGGGCAGCTCCGAAAGAAACACCGAGGGCACTGCCGGCTCGCGCATACCACCCCAAAGCCGCCGCTCACTGGCATGGGATAGAAACAGCCGCTCTTTGGCCCGGGTGAGGCCCACATAGCAGAGGCGGCGCTCCTCCTCGAGAGCCGAGGGGTCTTCCAAGGAACGATAGCTGGGGAAGAGACCCTGCTCCATTCCCACCAGATACACCACCGGAAATTCCAAGCCCTTACTGGCATGCAGGGTCATCAGGGTGACGCGGTCCTGCTCGGTGTCCTTGCTGTCAGCGTCGCTAGCCAGAGCCGCCGAAGCCAGGAAATCCTCCAGGGAGCCCTCCTCGTTTTCCTCCTGGTATTGCAAGGCAGCATTCACTAACTCATTGAGGTTGCGGCGCCGGTCTTCGGCTTCATCGGTGCCTTCGGTGATCAACTCAGCCACGTAGCCGCTCTGCTCCATCACCCGCTGCACCAGTTCCGAAGGGGCGATGTCTTGAGCACAGGCCTGGAGGCCGTTGATCAACTCGCAAAACTGCAGCAACCCCTTGGCCGAGCGGCCGCCCAAAGAACGCACTGCTTCTGCATCACGGACCACTTCCCAGAGGGGAATGCCGAGCTGGTTTGAGGCGTCGGTGAGTCGCTCGATCGTGGTTTTACCGATGCCGCGCTTGGGGGTATTGAGCACCCGCAACAGGCTGACGGTGTCGGCGGGGTTGACCAGCAGCTTGAGGTAGGCGAGCACATCCTTGATCTCGCGTCGGTCGTAGAAGCGCAGCCCCCCCACCACGATGTAGGGGATGCCCCAGCGCACCAGCGACTCCTCCATCGCCCGCGACTGGGCGTTGGTGCGATACAGCACGGCCATATCGCCCCAGCTGAGATCGGGGTGGGCGGCTTCAAGCATGCGCATGCGGTGCACCACCGCCTCGGCCTCGGCGATCTCGTCATCGCAGCGGGTGAGGGAGATCAATTCGCCCTCACCTCGGGTGGGGCGCAAAACCTTATCGATCCGCTCGGAATTGTGGGCGATCAGGGCATTAGCCGCCTCCAGAATCGTGGCGGTGGAGCGGTAGTTCTCCTCCAGCTTCACCATCGTGGCGGTGGTCTCACTGGCGGCCCCGTCACCGAAGTCGTCCTGAAAGCCCATCAGGATCGTGAAATCGGCGGCGCGGAAGCTGTAGATGCTCTGGTCGGCGTCACCCACCACAAACACCGAGCGCCCATCCCAGTCGTCGTAGTCGGAGGGTTCGCGACCGTTGGTCACCAGCAGCTTGATTAGGTCGTACTGGGTGCGGTTGGTGTCCTGGTATTCATCCACCAGCACATGACGAAAGCGCCGGTGCCAGTAGTTGCGGATCTGCTCGTTCTGGCGCAGCAGCTGCACCGGCAGCAGCAGCAGATCGTCGAAATCGAGAGCGTTGTTGGCGGCCAAGGCCCGCCGGTAGCGCCGGTAGGTCTCCGCCATCAACTTGCCCCGCTGGCCGCCGGCATCGGCTTCAAGCTGCTCGGGCATCCAACCCTGGTTCTTGGCATTGCTGATCGCCCAGCGCACCTTCTTGGGCTCAAAGCGCTTGGGATCTAGCTGCAGCTCCTGGGTGACGATCTCCTTAATCAAGCTCTGAACATCGTTCTCGTCGTAGATCGAGAACTGGCGCGTCCAGCTGAGCCCTTCGGGATCCTTGAACTTGTCGATGTCGAAGCGCAGCAGCCGGGCAAACAGGGCATGAAAGGTGCCGATCCACAGCTCCTTGATCACCTCGCGGTAAATGCGCGAGCGCAGCTGGCGCTGCTCCACCGCCGGCAGGGTGCTCCAGGGCTGGCCGAACTGGCTCTGGGCCAGCTTCTGGGCCAGCAGCAGCTCCAGCCGCTCCTTCATCTCTCGGGCCGCCTTGTTGGTGAAGGTGACGGCGAGCAAATGGGCCGGATCGGCTCCGTGGTGGCCGATCAGGTGGGCGATGCGGTGGGTGAGGGCGCGGGTTTTGCCGCTGCCCGCACCGGCCACCACCAGCAGCGGACCGGTGTGGTGGTCCACCGCCTTGCGCTGGGCGTCGTTGAGGCCGGCGAGAAATGCGCTCATTCCTGAGACCCTAGGCAAGGCGACGGGCCAACCTCTGCCGCCAGCGCTCCAAGCGCAGCTGGAGCAGAGAAGGGGGCCGCAGGGGCGGCTCAGCGGCCTGCAGCCGATCGATGTGGATGTTGATCGCCTCCAGGGCCTGGCGCCAGCGCTGGCGCAGCCGCGGTTCACTGAGCTCATCAAGCAGCTCTTCCAAGCGGCGTGGCGCAGGCAGCCAGGCGGCTGGATCGGCCACCGCCGCAGCGATTCGCTCCCCGTCGGCGGCCAGGCTGCCCATACCGATCTGGTGGGCCAAGCCCCCGGGGTCCAGGTTGTCAGCCAGGGCGTGGTTGAGGCTGCTGAACAGCACGCAGCCACAGGCCAGGGCCTCGATCGGCGGCAGACCAAAGCCTTCGCTCACACCACTGCAGCGCCAGTGGTCTGCGGAGTCGTAAACCACCACCTTGGCGCTGTTGAACAGCCCCACCAGATCTTCCACCCAGCCGTCCTGCACCAGCACCGTGAGCCCGCGGGCCCGCAGGGCTGGCACCAGCTGCTCCAGCACGTAGGCGCTGGTCTTGCGCCGCTGGATCAGCACATCAATCGAGCGGCCGCCCGGCGCCGGCTCAGCGCCGAAATTATGGGGGCGATCACCGCGGGCAATCCAACTGGCCTCCAGGGCATTAGGCACCAGGAACAGCGGATTGCGGCTGGCCCATTGGCCCCAGTAGCCCAGGGTGTTGCGACTCACTGCCAGCACCGGCACCCCGGGGGGCAAGCGGAAGCCGTAGCCGCTGCTATGGGCGTGGTAAGCCACCGGCCGGCCCCGCAACGCCCGCAACTGGCGCGGCACATCAAAGCCCCAGCTCACGATCCACAGGTGGGCAGTGGCGGCGGGGCTGCCTAAGGGTTCAGCCCGGAGCAGATCACCCAGGTAGGGCAGTCCAGGCTCCCGCTGCCGATAGGTGACCAGTTCTGTTGGCACCAGTTCGGCCAGCAGCCGGGCCGTCTGCTGCTCCACCAGCAGGCCACCGCAGCGGTAGCGACCGCTGGTGCCAGGCACCAAAAAGCGAAGGGGGCG
This sequence comes from Cyanobium sp. WKJ7-Wakatipu, assembly GCF_024345355.1. Classification (NCBI taxonomy): domain Bacteria; kingdom Bacillati; phylum Cyanobacteriota; class Cyanophyceae; order Synechococcales; family Prochlorococcaceae; genus Cyanobium; species Cyanobium sp. WKJ7-Wakatipu. The sequence goes on along the minus strand of NZ_JAGQAY010000004.1, from coordinate 85,909 downwards.
CAAGACGCTCAGAGGCTGCGGCCCGCCAACTCTGGCTCAGGCCGCCGCCACTTCCGTGCTGCCCGAACGCTGACGCCGGGTAAGGAAGCCAAACAACACCTTGCCAATGGCGGCGATCAGATTGCCTTCCAGTTCCTGGAACATGGTCATGTTCAGGTGGAAGGCGTGGTTGGCCTCCTCCACAATGCGATCGGCCATGGCTTGGTCGATCGGCAGGGCGTCGAGGGTGGTGCGGTAGTTGGCCTTGAAGCCCTTCTCATCGGGAATAGCCGCGAATTCGTAGAAACGCAGGCCATCGTGCTCGCCCAGGCTCATCGCCTTCTGGGCGATGTTCTTGAGGATCTGGCCGCCGGAAAGATCACCTATGTAGCGGGTGTAGTGGTGACCCACCAGCAGTTCCGGGCACTCCTGAGCCACCTGGTGCAGACGCTCTACGTATTGCTGGGCTCCAGGGGTGGGTTGGACCGCATTACGCCAGTCACCACCGAAATAAAAGGCAAGATCCTGCTCGAGACTTTCGCGCCGGTTCAGCTCTGGAAAAGCCACCGGGCCCACCACCGGATGCTCCCTAAGCCGGCCAAACTCCTCCTCCATGGCCGAGTACACGAAATAAAGGTCGGCCACCAGGGTGCGGTAGCTGGCCTTATCCACCACCCCCTTGAGGAAGCAGCTCACGAAGCCGGTGTTCTCCGCCATCGTGTGGGCCTTTTTGGTGCCTTCACGCAGTTGGGAAGCAAGGGCGACGGCCATCTGACGGGGGCGTTGTACGGGCGAGGCGCCAAGTTAGGCGGGAGTTTTACCGGGGCGCCTGGCAAGGTTGCGAAGGGTTACGCCGCCAGGTTCTGATCGGCCTGCTCGGCGCCACCGAACAGATCAAACAGCTCCCGGGAAAACTGCTGCAACTTCTGCGCCACCTCGGCCTGGGGCAAATGACTGCCTGACGGCTGCCAGTCGCCCACGGTGGCCAGCCGCCAGCGCTCGCTCTCGTAGGTGAGTCCCCGGATCGTCACCCCCAGCAGGCGAGGGCGTTCAGGCCTGCTCCGCCCCGGGGCCCCGTCCAGGCGCAGCTGCACCAGAAAGGAGCGGCACTGGCTGCGCGGACTCCAACCCGGTAGGTGAAAGGAGAGATCCAGGCTCTCCTGCTCCGCAAAGGCACGGGTCAGGGCGTCGTCGCGCCAGGGGGTGAGGTTGGCTCGGGCATCGGGGAAGTGGACGCGAAACAGACTCGCCGCCGCAGCGATTGCCTGGGCAAGTTCAAGGGATTGGGCCTGATCGGCGGCATTCATGCCGTTTCCCCTGAGCAGAACCGCAACATGCTTAAAACCTAGGCTCGCCACACCGATAAGGCCGATCCGGTCAGTAACAGCCCATGGCAACCCGTAGCGCCGCCAGCTTTGAGAAGCTCACCACCCCTGCCAGCGGCACCGCAATTCGCTTCGAAAACGGTCAGCCGATCGTGCCCAACGATCCGATTGTTCCCTTCATCCGCGGTGATGGCACGGGCGTAGACATCTGGCCCGCCACCCAGAAAGTGCTAGACGCGGCGGTATCCCAGGCCTACGGCGGTGAGCGCCGAATTGAGTGGTTCAAGGTTTACGCCGGCGACGAGGCCTGCGACCTCTACGGCACCTATCAATATCTGCCGGAAGACACCCTGAGCGCCATCAAGGAGTACGGCGTGGCGATCAAGGGGCCCCTCACCACACCGATAGGCGGAGGCATCCGCTCGCTCAACGTGGCCCTGCGCCAGATCTTTGATCTCTACTGCTGCGTAAGGCCCTGCCGCTACTACGAGGGCACCCCCAGCCCCCACAAGCGGCCGCAAGACCTAGACGTGATCGTCTATCGCGAAAACACCGAAGACATCTACATGGGGATCGAGTGGGAAGCCAACGATCCGGTGTGCCTCGATCTGATCAAGCACCTCAATGAAGTGGTGATCCCAGCCAACGGCAAGCTGGGCCAGCGCCAGATCCCGGTGGGCTCCGGCATCGGCATCAAGCCCGTGAGTAAGCACGGCAGCCAGCGCCACATCCGCAAGGCGATCCAGCACGCCCTGCGCCTGGAGGGCGACAAGCGCCACGTGACCCTGGTGCACAAGGGCAACATCATGAAGTTCACCGAAGGTGCCTTCCGCGACTGGGGCTACGAGCTGGCCACCACCGAATTCCGCGATGTCTGCATCACTGAGCGGGAGAGCTGGATCCTGGACAACGTCGAGCGCAATCCCGGCCTGAGCATCGAGGCCAATTCCCGCATGATCGAGCCCGGCTACGACAGCCTCACCCCCGAGAAGAAAGTCGCCATTGATGCCGAGGTGCAGGGCGTGCTCAATGCCATCGGCGCCAGCCACGGCGGTGGCAAATGGAAGCAGATGGTGCTTGTCGACGACCGCATCGCCGACAGCATTTTCCAGCAGATCCAGACCCGCCCCGCCGACTACTCGATCCTCGCCACCCTCAACCTCAACGGCGACTACATCTCCGATGCCGCCGCAGCCGTGGTGGGTGGCCTAGGCATGGCCCCCGGCGCCAACATCGGCGACAACGCCGCCATCTTCGAAGCCACCCACGGCACCGCTCCCAAGCACGCCGGCCTCGATCGCATCAACCCCGGCTCGGTGATCCTCAGCGGCGTGATGATGCTCGAATTCATGGGCTGGCAAGAGGCCGCCGACCTAATCACCCAAGGGCTGAGCGCCGCCATCGCCAATGGCGAGGTGACCTACGACCTGGCCCGGCTAATGGAGCCTCCTGTGGAGCCGGTGAGTTGCAGTGGCTTTGCTGATGCTGTGATCCGCCACTTCGGCGGATGAACACCGACCCCTGCGTGCACTGCGGCTTCTGCCTGCCCACCTGCGCCAGCTACCGGGTGCTGGGAACGGAGATGGATTCACCCCGGGGCCGCATCTACACCCTCAAGGCGATCGCCAACGGTGAACTGAGCCTCGATGCCACCGTGGCGAAGCACTTCGACAGTTGCCTGGGCTGTCTCGCCTGCGTCACGGCTTGCCCCTCGGGGGTGCGCTACGACCAACTGATCGAGGCCACGCGCCCCCAGCTCAACGCGCCTGAGCTGCGCAGCTCCGCCCAGCAGGCATTTCGCAAGCTGCTGTTTGCCCTGCTTCCCTACCCTGCGCGGCTTCGGGCCCTGCTCACGCCGCTGCGCCTTTACGCCGGCACCCCCCTGCAGGCCCTGGCCCGCCGCAGTGGGATCACCCGCCTATTCGGCCCCCAACTGGAGGCCCTCGATCAGCTACTACCTCCCTTGCCGCCAGCCAGCTTCCGCGACGACTTCCCCCTGGTAGTGCCCGCCCAGGGTCCTCGCCGCGCCCGTGTAGGGCTGGTGCTGGGATGCGTCCAGCGTCTATTTGATCCAGCCGTGAACCAGGCCGCCGTGCAAGTGCTGAGCGCCAACGGCATCGAGGTGGTGATTCCGCCCAGCCAGGGCTGCTGCGGCGCCGTGACCCACCACCAGGGAGAACTCAGCCAGACCAACGAGCTGGCAATCGGCTTGATCCAAAGCTTCGAGGCCGTAGTGGGCCCAGGCAAGCCCGCCGGGGCCGGGCCTCTCGACGCCGTATTGGTGGCAGCTTCCGGTTGCGGCCACACCATGAAGGCCTACGGGCGGCTCACCGGCAGCAGCTTCTCCGCCCCGGTCGCGGATATTCAGGAGTTCCTCGCCGATCTCGGCCTAAGCCAGCCATTCCTCGCCGCCCTTAAGCCCCTGAGCCACGCTGACGGCGAGCCAGCCAGCGCCAAACGCCCGCTCCAACTGGCTTATCACGACGCCTGCCACATGCTGCATGGCCAGGGCATCAGCAGCCAGCCCCGGGCCCTGCTCAATGCCATCCCCCACATCCAGCTGCGCGAAGCGACAGAAGCGGGAGTGTGCTGCGGCAGCGCCGGCATCTACAACCTGGTGCAGCCTGAGGAGGCCGCCGCCCTTGGGCAGCTCAAGGCCAAAGACCTAGCCGGCACCGGAGCCGAGCTGGCTGTTAGCGCCAACATCGGCTGCAGCCTGCAGATCCGGCGCCACCTGCAGGAGCTGCCCCAGCCGATCCCGGTGCTGCATCCGATGCAGTTGCTGGAGCAGAGCTACAGCGGTTGAGCCAACCCATCCCCGAGCAGCAGCCAGACAACCAGGCCCCTAAAGGCCGACTACTAAACATTCTGGGATTGGGTTTTGGCTTGGCCGGTGCCGTAGGCGGCACGATCGGGGCCGGCATTCTGCGCACTCCGGGCCTGGTGGCAGCCCAATTGCCCTCAGCGGAGCTGGTGCTGGCCGCCTGGCTGGCCGGCGGGCTCTATGCGCTGCTGGGGGCGGTGTGCATAGCCGAATTGGCGGCAGCCTTGCCGAAGGCCGGCGGTTGGTATGTCTACGCCGAGCGGGCCTTCGGCAAGCGCGTGGGCTTTCTGGTGGGCTGGACCGACTGGCTGGCCCATTGCATCGGCCTGGCCTGGGTGGCCACCACCGTGGGGGAATACGGCCAGGCCTTGCTACCCGCCGCGATCCCCCAGGGGCCCTACACGGCCCGAATCCTGGCGCTGCTAGCCATCGGCCTGTTCAGCCTGATTCAGCTGCGAGGCCTGCGCGCCGGCAGCGCCAGCCAGGAATTTCTCAGCCTCGCCAAGGCGGTTGCCTTTCTGGCCCTGGTGGCGGCCTGCTTCCTGCTGCCCATCCAGGCGGCGCCCCCCAACGCGCCACCAGTGCCTGCGCCCATAGCGATAGCGGGCTGGCGGAGCCTGAGCCTGGCAGTGGTGCTGGCCCTACAGGCAGTGATCACCACCTACGACGGCTGGGCCAGCCCCGTTTATTTCGCTGAAGAATTCAGCGAGCCGGGGCGAGATCTGCCCCGCTCCTTGATCGGCGGGGTTCTGGCGGTGCTGGTGCTTTATCTGCTGATCAACCTGGCCCTGCTGCATGTGCTGCCGATCGCCCAGCTGGCCAGCTCAAACCTGCCGGCCGCCGCCGCCGCACGCGCCCTGGCTGGGCCGCTGGGTGGCCTACTGATCACCGCGTTAGCGCTGGTGTCCCTGCTGGGCCTGATCAACACCGTGGTGATGGCCGCCCCGCGCATTTTGTTTGGTCTCAGCCGCGACGGCCTGCTACCGAGCTTTGTTGCCCAAGTGAACGGGGGCGGCACCCCAAGCGCGGCCCTGCTGCTCACCAGCACGGCCGCCGCGGCCCTAGTGCTGGCAGGCTCCTTCGAACGGCTGCTGACCATGGGCGCCGTGCTCTACGTGAGCCTGCCGCTGGCGGGCATTGCCTCCCTGGTGACCCTGCGCCAGCGGGAGCCGGAGCTGCCCCGCCCCTTTCTCACCTGGGGCTATCCCCTGTCCCCCTTGCTGATTACGGCGGTATCCCTGGCCTTCCTTATGGGCAGTACGGCCAACGACTGGCTAAGCAGCCTTGCCGCCCTAGCCCTCGTGGCCACGGGCTACGGCGTCTGCCTGTTGGCGGAGCGACGACCCTTAGCAGAGGCAACGAGTTAATCCGCGCTTTCCAAGCCTTCCATCCAGCGCCAGGCAAGCCGCAGCGTGTCCCCATCACCGAGGTTGCCGGGGAAGGTGAGCACCGGCAGAGGCTCTGGCAGATCAGCCAGCACCAAGGAGAGCCCAGGCAGCAGCTGGCCTTGCAATTCCACTGCCGCCAGAGCCAGACCATCGGCCAGCAGGGTGTGGGTGGTGATGCCCCCCTTGCTGATCATGTAACCCAACTGGGGGGCCAGGGCAGCAGCCAGCCGGGCCATCAGCGCCGCCAGAGCATCGCCTAAGCGGCGGCGCTGCGCCACTGATGCGCACTGGATCTCACCCCGGCTGGTGTACAGCACGGGCGTTTGACCCTGGGCCAGCACCCTCCGCAACTGAACCAGCCAGTCGGCCTCCAGGGAAGCCAGCAGGGGCTCCGGCAGGGGGCCTTCCAGCAGCCGCGCCAGCTTGGCGACGGGCAGCTCCAGCCCCACGCAGCGGGGCTCCGTGAGCAGCTGGGTGAGCTGGGCATCAGCCAAAGGCACGTGGGAGCCCACCAGCACCAAACCTGGCTCAGAGCGGCGCAACCGGGCCAGGGCAGCTCCAGCCAGGGGCTGGGGCGGCAAAGCCGCTAAGGCCTGGATCCAACTGGCCGCCGACTGGGAAAGCACCGCAAGCGGCCAGGCCTGGCGCACCACCTGGGCCAGGGCGGCCAGTTGCTCCGGTCGCTCCCCGTCAACGGCTACCACGGGCCCGCCATCTAGGGCCGCCAATCTCTCCGCCAGGGCCTGGCCGCCATCAGCGGCGGCGTAATCCAACTCGGCGCCCGTCAGACGCTTGACCTGGTGTGCGGCGATACGGCCCCCGCTTTTTTCCTCCACCCAAACCGGCAGATCGCTGCTGGCGTAGCCAAACAGGCGGTCGCGGGCGAAGGCGGTTTCGTGCACGGGCTGGCCGTGCAGGCGATGCACCCCGTCCACCGTGGTGCGGCCCCCCTCAAAAAAGGCCGGGATCAACAAGGTGGCCGCAAAGGGGCCGAGCTCGGCCGCGATCACCTCCACCTCTAACGGGAAGTGACCTCGCAGGGTGGAGTCGCCGCGACTCACCAGCCACCAACGCTCAATGCCTGCCAGGGGCAGGGCCGCGGCCAGAGCCCGGCAGATCTGGCGCACCCGCTCCGCGGCTGCTTCCGGCGCCAGGGCCCGGGTGTTAGCCAGCAGAAACAGCAGCGGCGAAGGGTGCCGCAGCCCCGCCGCCAGGGTGGCGGCATCCCAGCGCAGCAGCAGCGGGCAGCTATGCACCGTCTGGGAGCCGGTGGGGTCATCGTCGATGACGATGATTTTGGAGGAGGCGGCCATGGCACCATCGTGCCGTGATGACTCCGGAGCCCAGGGAGCTGCAGGAGCTGGTGCGCGAGCTGCACCAGCAGGCTGCGCCCTGGCAACCCGCCGGCCTAGGCAGCCGACTCAACTGGGGGCCGCCAGTTATGGGCGGCAGCACCACCGTGAGCTGTAGGCGGCTGAGCGGCATCGTTGAGCACAGCCCTGGCGATTTCACTGTGACGGCCCTAGCCGGCACGCCCCTGGTCGAATTGCAAGCCGAGCTGGCCCACCACGGGCAATGGCTAGCCGTTGACTGGCCCTGGGGCAGTGGCCTGGGCGGCCAAGCCAGCGGCAGCCTGGGCGGCCTGGTGGCAAGAGGCCTGGCCGGCGGTCTGCGCCAGCGCTATCTGGGCGTGCGCGACCAGATAATTGGCCTGGAATTGATCCGCAGCGACGGCACCCGCGCCCGGGCCGGGGGCAAGGTGGTGAAAAACGTGGCCGGGTACGACCTGATGCGCCTGATGGCAGGCAGCTGGGGGTCCTTAGGACTGATCAGCAGCCTCACCCTGCGCACCATGCCGGAGCCACCCCAGCGGCGCGGACTGAAGCTGGAAGGGCCGCTAGAAGCCCTCGGCCAACTGGCCTCCTGGCTGCTGGGCTCCAGCCTCAGCCCGGAGCGGATCGACTGGTGTCGCCCCTCTGCCGCCGAAGAAGACGGCACCGGACTGCTAATCAGCCTGGCCAGCATCAACGCCCTCACTCTCAATGAGCAGATCAGCTGCATCGCCGCCAAGGCTGCTGCCTTGGCAATCACGGCCCAAACTCTTCAACCTGCCGAACTCGCAAGCCTGGTAGGCCAAAGCCAAGGGCCTGAAACTGGTTCCAGCGACTGGTTGCTGCGGCTGGCGGTGCGCCCCAACCAGGCGACTGCCCTCCTCAACGATCCAGCCCTGGCCGGCTTGCCGGTGGTCCTGGGGGCTGGCAGTGGCTTAGGTCTCGCCTGGGCAACTGCCTCAGCCCTACCCACCTACAAGGTGGAGGCGCTCAGGCGCCATTGCCAGCAGTTTGGTGGCTACCTGACGGTGCTGTGCCAGCCCGCCAGCAGCCAACTGCCGGCCTGGCTGGATGCCCCGTCGCGGCCCATGATCGAAGCCATCAAACGGCAGTTTGACCCGAAGCAGCAACTGTCGCGCGGCCGTCTGCCTGGAGTGGATCTGCCTGGAGTGGGTCTGCCTGGAGTGGAGCCGCCCCGGAGCTGAGGCCGGCGGTCCAGTCGAGCAGGGCAGCATTCACCTGATCTGGCACCTCGTCATGGGGACAATGACCCGCCTCGAGCACCACCTCCCTGGTCCCTGCCGGAGCATGGCGCTGGAAAGCAGCCCGCCGGCCCACGGCATTGATCCAGGGGTCGCGGATGCCCCAGAGCAACAGCAACGGACATGTCAGCTGGGCAAACAACTCATCGAGGGGCTGGCCGCGGGGGATATCAAACACGGTGCGGAAAACACCGAAGGCCCCCGGATCCAGCGACGGCCGCCGGATCGCCTCCACCAAGGCTTCATCGACGTTGGTCTTGTCGAGATACACCTGGTTGAGGGTGCGGCGAATCGTGGCCGGCCGGCGCAAATTTTCAAACAACAACCGCTGCAGCACCGGGCTTTTGAGCAGGGCTCCCGCAATGGTCTGGCGGGTGATCGCTCCCCATCCCTTAGGCGGCGCCTGCTCATCGCTGAAGGGCCCTGCCGCATTCAGCAGCACCACCCCGGCCGCCTGGTCCCCCAGGGCAGCACCAGCCGCCAGGGCTGAAAAACCGCCAAGGGAATTGCCCGCCAGCACCGTCGGCCGGCCGATGCGCTCGTTCACATAGGCAGCCAGCTGGTCGCGCCAGAGGGGGCCGCCGTAGGCAAGCTCGGCCGGCTTGGCGCTGCGACCGAAACCCAGCAGGTCGATGGCGTGCACCTCATGGCGCTGGGCCAGCACGGGAATGTTGTGGCGCCAGTGGTCCGTGGAAGCACCAAAGCCATGCACCAGCAGGATCGCGGGGCCCTCGGGCTCAGCTGGCGCCGCTGCGATGGCGTGCACTGGATGGCCGGCGTAGCTCCAGGGCTGGGGTACGGACACGGAAGCCACCTTGATGCGTCCAGGGTGGTCGATGCTAGGGAGATCTGCGGCGCGCCATTGCCCCTCACCAGCCCTGACTGGAGCCCCTTCCTGCCGGGGATCGCCCTGTGGGCCCTGGCCCTCTACCTCCCCTTGAGCGGCCCCCTGGCGCGCCTGGAGGAAGCCCTGGCCGCGGGCTCCCTGCCGAGCCCTGTCCAGCAGGTGATGCTGGTGATTAGCAGCTTGCTGCTGGCCTTGGCCATCGGGGTGCTGGCCGACCTGGGCCTGAGCTGGGCCCTGGGCCCCGACTGGGCCAGCAGCCTCGGCCTGATCGCCGCAGGCTGGGGGCTGTTCACAGCGCTCGCCAGTCGAGCCAGGGAAGACGGGGAATGATTGCTGGTGTGCGGGCCCTGTAGGCGGCGTAATCGGGATAGGCAAGCTCAAGGGCCCGCTCCTCGCGGCGCGCCTTACCGCCCAGCACGGCCACCAGGGCCAGCAGCAAGGCCAGATGCAGCAGGCTGCCCAGGGCCAAACTCACCCCCAGGGAACAAAGCAGCACCGCTTGATAGAGGGGGTGACGGCAACGGCCATAGGCCCCGCTTGTCACCAACGGGGCGCCAGGAATCGGATCAGGCAGGGGCGTGAGGCTGGAACCCAGCCCCCAGAACGCCTGGACCGCCAACACCAGACCCAGCAGCAGTAAAATGGCACCTGCTAAGGCCAGCGGCAGGGGCCAGGCATAACCCCAGGCACCGGGGGCAGGCCAGGGCGGCAGCAGGTGGGCGGCAATCAGGGCCAGCTGGGCGAGCAGCCACCACTCACCGCGGCGGTTGTCTAGCCAGCCCCCCCAACTCAGGCCCCAGCGCTCAGGTTGGAATTTCGGCAAGTGGATCAAGATCCGGACCTCCAGCGCTGCCACCGAGCACCAGTCTGAGCAGGATCGGCGCCAGGAAGGTGGTGCCGATCACCATCAGCAAAATTGCGGCCTCCAGCGGCTTGGTAAGCAACCCAGCCTGGGTACCCAGGCCAAGAAAAATCAAGCCCACCTCGCCGCGGGGCATCATCCCCAAACCAACCACCAACCGGTTGGTTTTCTCCTTGCTGAAGTAGCTCCAGCCGGTTGCCACCTTGCCGGCAATCGCCACAGTGAGCAGGAAGGCCGCCACGATCAATCCCTCCCGGTTTTCAGGGTTCAGGGGATTGAGCACCGACAGATCCATGCCAGTGCCAATAAGCACAAAGAAGATCGTGGCAAACAGGGCAACTAGGGGCTTAACGGTTTCCTGGATCGCATGGGTGTGCTTAGAAGAGCTGAGAATCAAGCCTGCAGCGAAAGCCCCAAGAGCCGCTTCCAGGCCGATCGCCTGGGCCACAAAACAGCAGAGCGACAACACCACGAAGGCCGCCACCACCACTTCGCCAGGGGCCTTGAGCTGATCGAGCAGCCAGTCGAACCCAGGAGCAGCAGTGCGGCTCAGGAACAGGGCTGCCGCCACAAACACCGCTGCCGCCGCAACCAACTTCAGAATCGGGCCAAGGGTGAAGCCCTCGCCGCCAGCCAGGCTCACCACCACAGCCAAAATGACGATGCCAAGAATGTCATCGAGTACGGCTGCGCCGATCACCGTCTGCCCCTCGCGGGTGCGCAGAAACTTCAACTCACCAAACACACTGGCGGTGATGCCGATGCTGGTGGCCGTCATCGCCGCACCGGCGAAGATCGCCGGAATCAGGGGCACATGGAAGATGTAATACAGGCCCGCAGTGCCTAGGGCAAAGGGAAGCACCACCCCGGTTACGGCAACGGTGGTGGCCTGGGCACCCACGGCTACCAGCTCATCAAGCTCGCTTTCCAGTCCGGTGAGAAACAACAGGGCAAACAGGCCGATCTGGGAGACCGCCTGCAGATTCGGGAAGGTCTCGGCGTAGATCTCCTGAACCATTTCTGGTGAGAGGTCGGCCAGAGAGCTGAGCAAGCCCAAGCCCCAACTGCTGAGTTGGATCTGGGTTTCGGGCGGCACGATCAAATGCAGGCCGGAAACGCCAATCAGAACGCCAGCTACCAGCTCCCCCAGGATCGTGGGCAACTGCACTCGCACCATCAGCTCCGCCAGCAGCCTGGCCGCCACGAAGATCACCAGAAACTCCCCCACCGAAATCAGGGTTTCAGCAACTTCGGCTTGGTGACTGCCGATTTCAAGCAAAAGCGCTGGCAGAACCATGGATAGGTGAGTTCGCGGTAGTGGGAGGCGCGACCTTAAAGCCGCCCGCGCCAAGGTGTTTGGACCCTGATCACTATCAGGCCGTGGGATTGGGCTTTGGCAACCGTGGCTACGGTTTGAATATCGAGTAGATGACGCGGGTAATGGCAGAGCAACTGCAGCGTCTTGATGCCTGGTGGCGGGCCGCCAACTATTTAGCGGTGGGGATGATCTACCTGCAGGACAACCCCCTGCTGCGCGAACCGCTGCAACCTGCCCATATCAAAAGCCGGCTGCTGGGGCATTGGGGCTCGAGCCCGGGTCAATCTTTTATCTGGGCCCATGCCAACCGGGTGATCCGGTCCCACGACCTCGACATGATTTATCTGTCGGGCCCGGGCCATGGCGCCCCTGGGGTGCTGGCGCCCACCTACCTCGACGGCTCCTACAGCGAGATCTATCCCGACAAGTCGACGGATGCTGCCGGCATGCAGCGCTTCCTTAAGCAGTTTTCCTTCCCCGGCCACATCGGTAGCCACTGCACACCCGAAACCCCTGGCTCAATTCACGAGGGCGGCGAGCTGGGCTACGTGCTCTCCCACGCCTGCGGGGCGGTGTTCGACAACCCCAGCCTGATCGCCCTGGCCTGCGTAGGCGATGGCGAAGCGGAAACCGGGCCCCTGGCCACCAGCTGGCACATCAACAAGTTCCTCAACCCCGCATCCGACGGCGCCGTGCTGCCGGTGTTGCACCTCAACGGCTACAAAATCGCCAACCCCACCCTGCTGGCCCGCATCCCCAGGGAGGAGCTAGCCAGCTTGATGCGGGGCTACGGCTGGGAGCCCCTGTTTGTGGAAGGCAGCGAGCCGATGGCGATGCACCAAGCCATGGCAGCCGCCATGGACAGCGCCATAAACCGCATCCAAGAGGTGCAGGCGGAGGCCCGCCGCAGCGGCGATCCCACCAACGTCAACCGACCCCGTTGGCCCATGATCGTGTTGCGATCGCCTAAGGGCTGGACAGGGCCGGCGGAGCTGAATGGCAAAAAGCTGGAAGGCTTCTGGCGCAGCCACCAGGTGCCCCTGCCCGATCCCAAGCGAGACCCGGCCCAGCTAGGGCAACTCGAGGCCTGGCTGCATAGCTACCGCCCTGGCGAACTCTTTGATGGGCAGGGCAGCCTGATACCCGAGCTGCGCGCCCTCTCGCCAAGTGGCCAGCGCCGCATGGGCTCCAACCCCCATGCCAACGGTGGGCTGCTGCGCCGCCGCCTGAATCTGCCGCCGGTCCATACCTATGCCGTGCCCGTTGAGCAACCGGGCCAGCACGAGGCCGAAAACACCGCTCCCCTGGGGGAGCTGCTGCGCGATGCCATCGCCCTGAACCCCGATTCCGTGCGCGTGTTCGGACCGGATGAAACCGCCTCCAACCGGCTGCAAGCCATCTACGAGATCAGCAAAAAGGTGTGGATGGAGGAATTTCTGCCGGAAGACCTCAACGGCAGCGAACTCTCCCGCAGCGGCCGCGTTGTCGAGATGTTGAGCGAACACACCTTGGTGGGAATGATGGAGGGCTACCTACTCACCGGCCGCCATGGTTTTTTTCCACACCTATGAGGCCTTCGCCCATGTGATTGCCTCGATGTTTAACCAACACGCCAAGTGGCTGGAATCCTGCATTCACCACGCCCCCTGGCGCGCGCCTATTTCCCCCTGGAACTGCCTGATCTCCAGCACCGTGTGGCGCCAAGACCACAACGGCTTCACCCACCAGGATCCTGGCTTCATCGATCTCGCCGGCAACAAAAGTGGCGAAGTGGTGCGGGTCTACCTGCCGGCCGATGCCAACAGCCTGCTGGCGGTAGCTGAACAGGCGCTACAGGAAACAAACGTGTGCAACATCATCGTTTCTGACAAACAGAAGCACCTGCAATATCTAACTCTGGAGCAGGCCCGGGCCCACGTAGCCAAGGGCATCGGCCTATGGAGCTGGGCGAGCAACGACGAGTGCGGCACTGAACCAAATGAACCTGATGTGGTGATGGCCTGCGCTGGCGACATCCCTACCAAGGAAACCCTTGCCGCAGTTGAAATTCTGCGGCGTGAGATCCCGAGCCTAAAAATACGAGTGCTCAATGTGGTGAAGCTATTTGCTCTCACCACTCCGGGCGAACACCCCCATGGCCTCAGCGATCGGGACTTCAACAGCCTGTTCACCACGAATCGACCGGTGATCTTTAATTTTCACGGCTACCCGTGGCTAATCCACCGACTCACCTACCACCGCACCAACCACATCAACTTCCATGTGCGCGGATATAAGGAGAAAGGCAACATCAACACCCCTCTGGAGCTGGCGATGAACAATCAGATCGACCGCTTCAACTTGGTTATTGATGTGATTGACCGGGTTGCGGGCCTGGGCTCCCGCGCTGCCCACGTCAAAGAGCGCATGAAGGAGGGGATTTTGGCCAATCGGGCCCACGCCCATGAGCACGGCATGGATGCGGAGGATGTCACCAACTGGCGATGGAACCCACTGCCTGCAGCGGCCCATGCGGGAGAATCACTCATATGAGCGACTTCCAACCCAGCAACCTGCGTCTGCCCACCCCGGGCTGCTACGCCGACCCAGATCGCAGTGGCCTGACCGCGGAAAACGTGTTCGACGGCATGACCGAACACCTTTTTTACACGCTCGGCAAGCTCGCCCCCACGGCCAGCCGCCACGACCTCTACATGGCCCTCAGCTACGCGGTGCGCGACCGGCTGATGACCCGATACCTGGCTGGCATTGAGGCGCTCAGTGCCACCCCGACTCGAGTGGTGGCCTACCTCTCGGCTGAATTTCTGATCGGGCCCCAATTGGGCAACAATCTGTTGATGCTGGGCATCCAGCAAGAAGCGGCAGAAGCCTTGCGCCGTTTCGGCATCAACGACATCAACGAGATCCTCGATGTCGAGGAAGAGCCTGGCCTGGGCAACGGAGGCCTGGGGCGGCTGGCGGCCTGCTTCCTGGAGTCGCTGGCCTCGCTGGAAATCCCAGCCACCGGCTACGGCATCCGCTACGAATTCGGCATTTTTGACCAGCTGATTCGCGATGGCTGGCAGGTGGAAATCACCGATAAGTGGCTCAAGAGCGGCTGGCCCTGGGAGCTACCCCACCCCGATCAAGCCTGCTTCGTGGGCTTCGGTGGCCACACCGAGAGCTATCGCGATGAGCACGGCACCTACCGGGTGCGCTGGATTCCGGCAGAGCACGCCATCGGCATTCCCCACGACGTGCCGGTGCTGGGCTACCGGGTTAACACCTGCGACCGGCTGAGGTTGTGGCGAGCCGATGCCGCCGAATCGTTTGACTTCTATGCCTTCAACAGCGGCGACTATTACGGCGCCGTAGAGGAAAAGGTGGGCTCCGAGACCCTCTCCAAGGTGCTCTATCCCAACGACGGCACAGATGAGGGTCGGCGCCTGCGCCTGAAGCAGCAGCACTTCTTCGTGAGCTGCTCCCTGCAGGACATGATCCGCAACCTCGATGCCCGCGGCATCCCGATCACGGATTTCCCCGATCACTGGGCGGTGCAGCTAAACGACACCCATCCGGCCATCGCCGTGGCAGAGCTGATGCGCCTGCTACTCGATGACAAGCACCTGGACTGGGAGGTCGCCTGGAACATCACCAGTCGCGCGCTCTCATACACCAATCACACCCTGCTGCCGGAAGCCCTCGAGAAGTGGGGCTTGGGGCTATTTGGCTCCCTGCTACCCCGCCACCTGGAGCTGATCTACGAGATTAACCGCCGCTTCTTGCAACAGGTGCGTTTGAAATATCCGGGCAACGAGCAGATCCTGCGCAAGGTCTCGATCATCGATGAGGAGGGCGACAAGGCAGTCCGCATGGCCAATCTGGCCACCGTTGCTTCCCACCACGTCAACGGCGTAGCAGCCCTGCACAGCGAACTGGTCAAAACCGAGCTTTTTCCAGAATTCGCGGCCCTATGGCCCGAGAAATTCACCAATGTCACCAACGGCGTCACCCCTAGGCGCTGGGTGGCCCTGGCCAATCCCCAGCTGTCGGCCCTGCTGAATGAATCGATTGGCACCGGCTGGATTAACAATCTTGATGAGCTGCGCCACCTGGAGCAGTTCGTCGACGACAGCAGCTTCCTCGAGCGCTGGGAGGCCACCAAGCTGGGCGTTAAGGGCCAGCTGAGTAATTACATCCATCGCCACACGGGTGTGCTGGTAGATCCCACCTCCCTGTTCGATGTGCAGGTGAAGCGGATCCACGAATACAAGCGCCAACACCTAAACGCCCTGCAGGTGGTGGCCCAGTACCTGCGCATCAAGAATGGTCAGGCTGAGGGTATGGCCCCGCGCACGGTGATCTTCGGCGGCAAGGCAGCACCTGGCTACTACATGGCCAAGCTAATTATTCGTTTCATCAACGGCATCGCCGAAACGATCAACGCAGACCCCGACATGGAGGGCCGGCTGCGGGTGATCTTCCTGGCTGATTACAACGTCAAGCTGGGTGAGCGGGTTTATCCCGCCTCCGACCTCTCGGAGCAGATCTCCACCGCCGGCAAGGAAGCCTCCGGCACCGGCAACATGAAGTTCGCCATGAATGGGGCGCTGACCATCGGCACTCTCGATGGCGCCAACGTGGAAATCCGCGAACAGGTGGGTGCCGAGAACTTCTTCCTGTTTGGCAAGACCGCTGAGGAGATCTCCGAGCTGTCCCAGTCGGGTTATCGCCCCTGGGAGCTGATCGGGGGAATGCCCGAGTTGGCCGAGATCCTGCGACTGGTGGAGCAGGGCCACTTCAGCAATGGGGATGGCGACCTATTTAGGCCGCTGCTGCAAAACCTCACCGGCCGGGATCCCTTCTTCGTGCTGGCCGACTTCAACGACTATCTGCGGGCCCAGTCCGAGGTCGACCTGGCCTGGGCCGACAGGGGTCGCTGGAACCGCATGTCGTTGCTGAATTCAGCCCGCAGTGGCTTCTTCTCTTCAGATCGCTCAATCCGCGACTACGCAGAGCGGATCTGGAAAGCCGAAAGCTTCCCGGTCACGATCACCTGCGAGCTCGATTAACCGGGCAAGTCTGGAGTTTGGTGGAGCAGCCGATTCAGCCTTAGGCGATCGGCATTAAGCGGATCAGGGGCCAGCTCACCGGCCACTTCCCGAAACTTTTGCTCCACCTCGTCGGGCACCCGCACGTCAAAGATGCGCTCCATCAGCGCCTCAATGGAGAAGAGGTGAGCATTGATGTTTTCCAGGTCCGCCATGGCCTGCTGGAAGGCATCGGGCTCAGCGCCCTCATCCTCAACAGCCCCTGTACCTGCCCCTTGGCCGCCAGGAGCGGCATTGGCCTGACTGGCGGCAGCTTCACTTGCCTCCTGCTGCTTCTGCAACTCTTCCATCACCCGGCCTGCCAGGGTGCGAAAAGATTGCAGCGCAGCCCAATTGAGCTCCTGCTGCTGACGCAGGGTGGGGTTTTCACGGATCAATCGGTCATGTTCCCGATAGAACCGCTGGCAATCAGGGCATTGGCAGGGCTCTTCTGGCACCGCACTCCCTTTGGATCTCAATCTCCATCATGGCACTCACGCCGCCAAGGGGATCTCGATCGAGGTCACCACGTTGATTACGTCGCGCAGCCGCATCGAATCGGCAAACCAGCCCATGGCTTGCTCGGTATCACCACTGCGCTCAGCATCGGTTGCCTGCTCCTCGTGAGCCTCAGCTAGCAGGGCAAGCCAGCAAAGGCAGCGGGCTTGAACCACCGAAAGGTCGAGCTCGTCGGGCTGGCTATCGGCGATGCGTTCGCTCTCCTGCTGCACCAGCAGACGCAGACGCAGATCGTGAAGCTGGGTCATCGCGGTCAAACGACTGAAGCCACGCTAGCCCCGGTGCTGCGAATGGGTAGGGCACCACCTGTAGCGCTCGCTACCCCTAGCCGTGAAGGCTGGCTTGGCGAAGCTTCATCGCGTGACTGGGCTTTTGAAGAACGGGGCTGGCGGGACTCGAACCCACGACCTACGGTTTAGGAAACCGTCGCTCTATCCGGCTGAGCTACAGCCCCATCCCGGCCATCCCGCAAGACGTCCGTGTCGGCATTATGGAATGCGAAAGCAGGCGAGGTGATCGCGATCAGGGCTGCGGCACCTCCACGGAGGAAGCTGGAGCGCTTGGTTGAGGAAAGTCCGGGCTCCCCAATGGCCAGGCTTGCTGGGTAACGCCCAGTGCGGGTGACCGTGAGGACAGTGCCACAGAAACACACCGCCGATGGCAGGGGCTCGCCCCCCGCACAGGTAAGGGTGCAAGGGTGCGGTAAGAGCGCACCAGCAGCATCGAGAGGTGCTGGCTAGGTAAACCCCAGCTAGGAGCAAGGCCCAGGGACAACGGTTGGCCATGACACCAGTCCCGTTTCAAGTGCGCCGCTCGAGGCCGCCGGCAACGACGGTCCCAGACAGATGATCACCCCCCACCGGCTCGCTGGTGGGAGAACAGAACCCGGCTTACGTCCTGCTTTCACCACTTTTTCCCCGCCAGCCCATGCGGCCCGAACGCCACCAGCAGCTGGTTGCCTTCCTGCGTTCCCTGGGCCTGGAGGTTGGCGACCGTGACCTTGCCCCCATAGAGGAGGCCCTCAGCCACACCTCAGCGGGCCTGGCCCGCAACCACGAGCGCTTGGAATTCCTTGGCGACGCCGTGCTGCGCCTAGCCGCAGCGGAGTTTCTGCAACGGCACTATCCAAACCTGAGCGTGGGGCGCTGCTCTGCCCTGCGAGCCCAATTGGTAAGCGACCGCTGGCTGGCCGAACTGGGCGAGCACTGCAAGATCGAATCCGTGCTGCACCTAGGCCCAATGGCCAGTGGTGATCAGGCCGGACGGGCCACGGTGCGGGCGGAATGCTGTGAAGCCCTGCTAGGCGGCCTCTATGAAGCCTGGGGCGCCGGCCAGGGCGGACTGGAGCCGGTGCACCGCTGGCTCTCTCCCCACTGGCAGCGCAGCAGCAGCGAATTGCTGGCCGATCCAGACCGCCACAACTGGAAGTCGGCCCTGCAGGAGTGGACCCAGGCGGCCGGGCTGGGCCTGCCGCACTACGACTGCCAGGAGCGCAGCCAAGTCCACGCTGACCCGCGCCGCTTTTATTGCAGCGTGGCGATTGCGGGCCAGGCAAGCCATACCGGCTGGGGGCCTTCAAGGCGCAGCGCCGAACAGGAGGCAGCCCGGGCCGCCCTCGCGGTGATCAAGCCTGCTCCAGGAGCTTGAGCGGCATGGTGACGAGCTTGTCCCAGTTGCCGCCCTCAAACAGCACGGCGGCCTGCTGACCGCTGATCCGTTGCACGAAGCCCCGGTAGCCGTTGTAAATCGAGCGGCCGTCACGCACCACCACGGTGGAGCCCGGCAGGATCGGCAGGTCGGCCATGATTTGAGCGAGGCGTAGGGCCATTATCGGGTGACGCGGGAAGTAGCTGGCCATGGCCGATCAAACCAGCAGCAGCCAGATCGCCACTCCTGCCCCCGATGATCTACTTGTGGTCGGCAAAGTGGTTTCAGCCCAAGGGCTCCAGGGCGAGCTGAGGGTGCTGCCCATGAGCGATTTCCCGGAGCGGTTCACCCGGGCAGGCCGGCGCTGGTTGCAGCGGCGGGAAGAGGCGCCGCGACAAGTGGAGCTGCTGAGCGGCAGGCAACTGCCAGGCAAGGAACTGTTTGTGGTGCGACTCGCCTCCATCGACAGCCGGGAAGCGGCCGAAGCCCTGGTGGGTGACCAGTTGCTGGTGCCCCTAGCCGACCGCCCCAAGCTGGCCAAAGGTGAATTTCACCTGCTCGACCTGGTGGGCACCGAAGTGCGGCTGCTGGAGGATCAACGGCCCATTGGCAAGGTTCGCGACCTGATCCACGCTGGCAACGACCTGCTGGAGGTAGAGCAGGAAACCCCCGATGGCCCGCGGCGACTGCTCATCCCCTTCGTGACTGCGATCGTGCCAGAAGTCCATCTCGAGGAAGGCTGGATCGGCATCACCCCGCCCCCCGGGCTGCTGGAGCTTTAGGCGACTCTTAGAAGGCAGCCGTTTGCTGGTTAGCCAAAGGTGACCTTGAATGGGTTCAACCCAGTACGGTCCATGGCAAAAAGCCCTAGCTCCCCAAGCAGTGCACTTGTGCCGGTGATCCTGTGCGGCGGCACGGGCACGCGGCTGTGGCCGCTGTCGAGAGCTAGTTACCCCAAGCAGTATTGGCCCCTGGCAAGCACGGGAGAAGACACCCTGCTGCAGCAGACCCAGCAGCGCCTGGCGGGTTTGCCGGGTTTAGGGGCTCCTCTGCTGATCTGCAATGAAGACCACCGCTTCATCGTGGCCGAGCAATTGCGCCAGATCGGCGTGGAGCCCCAAGCGATCCTGCTGGAGCCGGTCGGCCGCAATACCGCTCCGGCGGTGGCGGTAGCAGCGCTGCAGGCCACCGCCCATGGGGAAGATCCCCTGCTGCTGGTGCTTGCGGCAGACCACGTGATCCGTGATGCCGCCACCTTCCGCGCCACGGTGACTACGGGGATGGCAGCAGCTGAAGCCGGCCAGCTGGTGACGTTTGGAATCGTGCCCACGGCGCCAGAAACCGGCTACGGCTACATCGAAGCCGCCCAGTCGCTGCTCGGGGCCAACGAACCGGTACCAATCGCCCGGTTTGTGGAGAAGCCGGATCGGGCCACCGCGGAGCAATTTCTTGCGACGGGGCGCTTCACCTGGAACAGCGGCATGTTCCTGTTCAAGGCCAGCGCGATCCTGGCGGAATTGGAGCGGCTGGCACCTGAGGTTGTGAGCGCCTGCCGCTCCTCGCTAGAGCACGACAGCGCCGATCTCGACTTTCTGCGGCTGGAGCGGGAGGCCTTTGCCAGCTGCCCCAGCGTGGCGCTGGATGTGGCGGTGATGGAGCGCACCGACCGCGGCGCCGTGTTGCCCCTGGAGGCAGGCTGGAGTGATGTGGGCAGCTGGAGCGCCCTGTGGGAAACCGCCGATCAAGACAGCGACGGCAACGTGCTTCGGGGCCGGGTGATCAGCGAGGGAAGCAGCAATTGCTATCTACGCAGCGAGCATCGGCTGGTGGTGGGGCTCGGTGTAGAGGATCTGGTGGTGGTGGAAACCGATGACGTCGTGCTGGTAGCCCACCGCGACCGGGCCCAGGAGGTCAAAGCAATAGTGGGGCGGCTGGAGAGGGAAGGGGCACCAGAGAGCAAGGCCCACCGCAAGATCTACCGCCCCTGGGGCTCCTACGACGGCGTCACCGAGGGTGAGCGCTGGCAGGTGAAGCGGATCGTGGTCAACCCCGGTGCCAGCCTGTCGCTGCAGATGCACCACCACCGCGCCGAGCACTGGATCGTGGTGCAGGGAACGGCGGTAGTGGAAAAAGATGGTGGCAGGGAGCTGGTAGGCGAAAACCAGAGCACCTACATCCCCCTGGGTTGCCGCCACCGCCTCTCCAACCCGGGCAAGATTCCGGTGGAGCTGATCGAGGTGCAGAGCGGCCCCTACCTAGGCGAAGACGACATCGTCCGCTTTGAAGATCGCTACGGACGCAGCGACCCCAGCCCCGCTCCAACCCTCACTCCGACCCTCACTCCACAGTGACGCTCTTGGCCAAGTTGCGGGGTTGGTCCACATCCAGGCCCCGGTGGGCGGCGATGTGATAGCTGAGCAGCTGCATGGGAATCACCGTTAACAGCGGGCTGAGAAGCTCGTCTACCGCCGGCACCGGCAGCAAGACATCAAACAACTCAGCGTCTGGGCATTCGGGTGCCACACCGATCAGCTGGGCATCGCGGGCCTTGGCCTCCTGGGCATTGCTGAGCACCTTGTCGAACACCGCACCTGGCATGGCGATTGACACCACTGGCACCTTGGCATCAAGCAGGGCGATCGGCCCATGCTTCATCTCGCCGGCCGGATAGCCCTCGGCGTGGATGTAGCTGATCTCCTTGAGCTTGAGCGCCCCCTCCAAGGCAATCGGGTAGTTGATGCCACGGCCCAGGAAGATCACATCCTGAGTGCCCTCAAAGCGGTGGGCCAGGGAAGCGCAGCGCTGGTCGTGGTCTGCCACCAGGGCCTCCAGCTGCTGGGGCAACTGGCGCAACTGGGCCACCAGCGCCTTGAGCTCCTCGCGGCTGCGGCCCGGGCTAACGCCACCCTGCCGCTGGCCCACTCGCCGCTCCGCAAATGCCAGGGATAACCCGTAGAAAGCCAGCAGCTGGCCAAGGAAGGTCTTGGTGGCCGCAACGCCCACCTCAATGCCGGCGCCAATGTCAAGGATGTGGTCCACCATCCGGGCCAGGGAGCTTTCTGCCCGGTTGGTGATGCCCAGCAGCCGCGGCCGGTAGGCCGGATCGGCCACCAGCCGGCGACGCTCCTGCTCCATCGCCAGGGCCGCCAGGGTGTCGGCGGTTTCCCCCGACTGGGTCACGCCGATCGTGAGCGTGTGGGGGCTCAGCGGCGGCGGCGCATAACGAAATTCACTGGCATAAAAAACGCTTGTGGAGATACCAGCCAGCTGTTCCAGCAGATAGGCGCCCACCTGGGCGGCGTGGCGGCTGGTGCCGCAGGCCAGGATCTGGATCCGCTCCACACCCTCAAACACCTCAGCCGCCAGAGGTAGTGCCACCAATGGAGTCGCTTCCCCTTCCACAACCTCTGGCAGGTGCCGAGCCACCCAAAGGGCGGCCGTTTCAGGCTGCTCGTGGATCTCCTTGAGCATGAAATGGCGGAAGCTGCGCTTATCCGCCACGTGCTCGGTGCCGCTAAGCAGGCTGGGGCTGCGCTGAACCCGCTGGCCCGCAGCGTCATAAAGCTCGATGCCCAGCGGGGTGAGCAGGGCCACCTCGCCGTCTTCCATCGGCAAAATCGTGCGGGTGAAGCCCGCCAGGGCCGGGGTGTCGCTGGCGCAAAGAAACTCCCCCTCCCCCAGCCCAATCAGCAGGGGCGCAGCCTTACGGGCCACCACTAGGGCGCCAGGGACTTCTGCCCACACCACCGCCAAGGCATAGGCCCCCTGCAGCAACGGCAACACCGACTGCAAAGCAGCCAGTAGCAGCGCCGCTGAAGCCTGCTCACCTGCCGCCCGGCGCCGCTCAAGCTCCCGAGCCAGCAGGTGGGGAATTACCTCCGTATCGGTCTCGGAGCGGAACAGCACCCCTTGCGACTGCAGCTCCTCCCTCAAGCCGCGGTAGTTCTCGATGATGCCGTTTTGCACCACCGCCAAACGGCCAGAGCCATCTAGGTGGGGGTGGGCGTTGCGCTCCTCCGGCTTGCCGTGGGTGGCCCAGCGGGTATGGCCGATGCCGCACTGGCCCGGGGCTCCCTGGGCTTCAAAGCTGGTCGTGAGATTGACAAGTTTGCCCTCCGCCTTGAGGCAATGGAGCCCGTCCCCGTCAACCGTGGCAATACCGGCGGAGTCGTAGCCGCGATATTCCAGCTGGCGCAGCCCCTCCAGCAGTTGGGGAGCCGCCTCCCGCGATCCAATCAGGGCAACGATGCCGCACATAGGCCTGGGCCAGCGAGGAGCGCAACAAAAAAGCCCGGCGAAGGGCCGGGCTTGAGCTTATTGGCGATAGCGCCAATGTCTTCAGTAGGACAAGCCCATCGAGCGGCTGGTTTCGTCGCCCAAGTAGACGCGAATGCTGAGGAAGTCGGTGGGGCAAGCGGTTTCACAGCGCTTACAACCGACGCAATCTTCAGTGCGGGGAGAGGATGCAATCTGGCCGGCTTTGCAGCCATCCCAGGGCACCATCTCGAGTACGTCGAGTGGGCAGGCGCGCACACATTGGGTGCAACCGATGCAGGTGTCGTAAATCTTGACGGCGTGGGACATGGGCCTGAGCCGGGAACAAACGGCGTGGAGCCCAACGTACCCACAGCCTCCGGACCCGCAGCAAAGGAGCCCTCAGCCCGTCACCCTTATTCATACGCCGGGGGGAGCCCAGCGGGGTGACCCGTAGAGTGCATCGACTCTCACAGCGGCCATGTCCCAGGAAGCGATCTACGAGAAAGTGCGCTCGATCGTTGCCGAGCAGCTCAGCGTTGACGCTGGGGAAGTGAAGCCCGAATCAAACTTTCAGAATGATCTGGGTGCCGATTCCCTCGACACCGTCGAGTTGGTAATGGCTCTGGAAGAAGCCTTTAACATCGAAATCCCTGACGAAGCTGCCGAAGGCATCACCACCGTTGGCGATGCCGTCAAGTTCATTCAGGACAAGCAGGCCTGAGCCACCCCATGGTGCAGGGTCTCCAGCGCGTCGTCGTCACCGGTCTCGGCGCGATCACACCGATCGGTAACGACGTCTCCAGCTACTGGGAGGGTCTGAGCACGGCGCGCAATGGCGTGGCTGGGATCACCTTGTTTGATGCCAGTCGGCATGCCTGTCGCTTCGCAGCTGAAGTAAAAGATTTTGATCCCTCCGGCTGGCTAGAGCCGAAGGAATCAAAGCGCTGGGATCGCTTTTGCCAGTTTGGGGTAATCGCCGCCAAGCAAGCCGTCGCCCATGCGGGCCTCACCATTGATGAGTCCAACCAACACCGGGTGGGCACAGCCATTGGCTCCGGCGTTGGCGGCCTGCTGATGATGGAAACCCAGGCGCACGTGCTCAAAGATCGGGGCCCCGATCGGGTGAGTCCGTTCTGCGTGCCGATGATGATCCCCAATATGGCGACTGGCCTGACGGCCATTGCCCTTGGCGCCAA
Organism: Cyanobium sp. WKJ7-Wakatipu; assembly: GCF_024345355.1. Lineage (NCBI taxonomy): Bacteria > Bacillati > Cyanobacteriota > Cyanophyceae > Synechococcales > Prochlorococcaceae > Cyanobium > Cyanobium sp. WKJ7-Wakatipu. The sequence continues at coordinate 62,085 of NZ_JAGQAY010000004.1, read as the reverse complement.
GGGACCAAGCAGCGCGGTAGCCACCGCCTGCGCCGCCGGCTCCAATGCCATCGGTGATGCCTACCGGCTGATCCAGCTGGGCCTGGCTGACGTGATGGTCGCTGGTGGCGCTGAATCGGCCATTACCCCTTTAGGGGTGGCAGGATTTGCCAGCGCCAAGGCCCTGTCCTTCCGCAACGACGATCCCACCACGGCCAGTCGCCCCTTCGACGCCGAGCGCAACGGCTTCGTGATCGGCGAAGGCGCCGGGGTGATTGTGCTCGAGAGCTTGGAGCACGCCCAGGCTCGCGGTGCCCAGATCCTGGCCGAGGTGGTGGGCTACGGCATGACCTGCGACGCCCACCACATCACCTCACCTACCCCGGGGGGGGTCGGCGGTGCTGAAGCCATGCGTCTTGCCCTCAAGGATGCCCGGCTTGAGCCAGAAGCCGTCGACTACGTCAATGCCCACGGCACAAGCACCCAGGCCAACGACAGCAACGAAACCTCCGCCATCAAGAGCGCCCTCGGGGATTGGGCATACCAGATACCCGTGAGCTCCACGAAATCGATGACCGGCCACCTCCTTGGAGGCAGCGGCGGCATTGAGGCGGTCGCAGCGGTGCTGGCTATTGAGCACAACCTGGTGCCACCTACCATCAATTATCAAAATCCGGATCCGGCCTGCGATCTGGATGTGGTTCCCAACCAGGCCAGGGAACACACCCTCAACGTGGTGCTCTCCAATTCCTTCGGGTTTGGCGGTCATAACGTCTGCCTGGCGTTCCGCCGCATGGCGTGAGCCTCCTCCTCCCACTCCCCCACCTGCCTTAGCCATGGTCGCCGCTCCCTCCACATCCGTTGAATCGCTCTGCGTCAACAGCATCCGCTTCTTAGCGATTGACGCGATCAATAAGAGCAATTCGGGCCACCCCGGCCTGCCCATGGGCTGCGCCCCAATGGCCTTCGCCCTGTGGGACAAGGTGCTTAAGCACAACCCCAAGAACCCCAAGTGGTTCAACCGGGACCGCTTCGTACTCTCGGCTGGCCACGGCTGCATGTTGCTTTACGCGCTGCTGCACCTCACCGGCTACGACTCGGTGACCATCGAAGACATCAAGCAGTTCCGCCAGTGGGGCAGCCGCACCCCTGGTCACCCTGAAACCTTCGAAACCCCAGGAGTTGAGGTCACCACAGGCCCCCTGGGCCAGGGCATCTCCAACGCCGTGGGACTGGCTATCGCCGAAGCGCACCTGGCTGCCAAGTTCAACAAGCCCGGTTGCGACCTGGTTGATCACTACACCTACGTGATCATGGGCGACGGCTGCAACCAGGAAGGCGTGAGCGGTGAAGCCGCCTCCCTGGCCGGCCACCTGGGCTTGGGCAAGCTGATTGCCCTCTACGACGACAACCACATCACCATCGACGGCAACACCTCGGTCTCCTTCACCGAGGACGTGCTGAAGCGCTACGAGGCCTATGGCTGGCACACCATCCACGTCAAGGATGGCAACACCGATGTGGCCGCCATTGCCCAAGCCATCGAGGCAGCCAAGGCCGTCACCGACAAGCCCAGCTTGATCAAGGTAACCACCACGATCGGCTACGGCTCGCCAAACAAGGCCAATACCGCTGGAGTTCACGGCGCAGCCCTAGGCGCCGACGAAGCTGAGCTCACCCGCAAAGCCCTCGACTGGAGCTACGGCGAATTTGAGGTTCCCCAGGATGCCTACGACCACTGGCGCCAAGCGATCAGCCGCGGTGAAGCACTTGAAGCCACCTGGAACGCCAGCCTGGCCACCTACCGCAGCCAGTACCCCGCTGAAGCGGCTGAATTCGAGCGCCAGCTTCGCGGCGAGCTGCCCCAGGGTTGGGACGCTTCCCTGCCGAGCTTCAGCCCAGAAGACAAGGGTTTGGCCACCCGCATGCACTCCTACAACGCCCTTAACGCCTTCGGCCCCAACCTGCCCGAGCTAATTGGCGGCTCGGCCGACCTCACCCACTCCAACCTCACCGATATCAAAGGCGAGGCGAGCTTCCAGAAGGGTGCCGAAGCCAACCGCTACCTGCACTTCGGCGTGCGCGAGCACGCCATGGCGGCGATCATGAATGGCATCGCGTATCACGGCAGCGGCCTGATCCCCTACGGCGGCACCTTCCTGGTGTTCGCGGGCTACATGATCGGCGCCATGCGCCTTTCGGCCTTGAGCGAGCTGGGCGTGATCTACGTGCTCACCCACGACTCGATCGGCCTGGGCGAAGACGGCCCCACCCACCAGCCGGTGGAAACCCTCGCCAACCTGCGCGCCATCCCCAACCTGCTGGTGATGCGCCCCGGCGATGGCAACGAGACCATGGGTGCTTATCAAGTGGCTGTCACCAACCGCAAGCGCCCCACCGTGCTGGCCCTCAGCCGCCAAGCCATGGCCAACCAGCCTGGTTCGGCTGCAGCCCATGTGGCAAAAGGTGGCTACATCCTGGAAGACAGCAACGGCAGCCCCGAGCTGATCCTGATCGGCACAGGCACCGAGCTGGAGCTCTGCACGAAAGCCGCAGCCCAGCTGCGCGCCGAAGGTAAGAACGTGCGAGTGGTTTCGATGCCCTGCATCGAGCTGTTCGAAGAGCAGGATGCCGCCTACCGCGAAAGCGTGCTACCCGCCGCCGTACGCAAGCGCGTTGTGGTGGAAGCCTCCAGCTCCTTCGGCTGGCACAAATACACCGGCTTCGATGGCGCCTGCATCTCGATCGACCGCTTCGGTGCTTCGGCACCTGGTCCGGTCTGCCTAGAGAAGTTTGGCTTCACCGTCGACAACGTGGTGGCAACAGCCAAGTCGCTGGGCTGATTCAACAGAGACTGAAAAGCCCCGCCTAACGGCGGGGCTTTTTTTATGTCAACTCACGGAACCGTGAACCCCAAGCAGGGTGATTTCACACCACTACCGCAGCCCCAGCCTCAACTCCTGCTTTCTGCTCCGCCAGCACCTGCTCCAGCCCAGCTAGATCCTCATCGGTGATCTTGGTTTGCATCGGGCAGTGCTTGGGGCCGCACATCGAACAAAACTCAGCCTGTTTATAGATATCAGCAGGCAGGGTTTCGTCGTGATACTCGCGGGCCCGCTCAGGATCCAGGGAGAGATCAAACTGCTTGTTCCAATCGAAGGCGTAGCGGGCGCGGCTGAGCTCATCGTCGCGGTCGCGGGCGCCGGGGCGATGGCGAGCGATATCAGCAGCGTGAGCAGCGATCTTGTAGGCGATCAGGCCTTCACGCACATCTTCGGCATTGGGTAGACCCAGGTGCTCCTTGGGGGTCACGTAGCAGAGCATGGCCGTGCCATACCAGCCAGCCATCGCTGCGCCAATAGCGCTGGTGATGTGGTCGTAGCCGGGGGCGATATCGGTGACCAAAGGGCCGAGCACATAGAAGGGCGCCTCACTGCACTCCTCCATCTGCTTTTTGACGTTGAATTCGATCTGATCCATCGGCACATGGCCCGGACCCTCCACCATCACCTGGATGTCGTGCTCCCAGGCGCGGCGGGTGAGCTGGCCAAGGGTTTTCAGCTCCGCCAGCTGGGCGGCGTCGGAGGCGTCGTGCTGGCAACCCGGACGTAGGGAGTCGCCCAAGGAGAAGCTGCAGTCGTAGCGCTTAAAGATCTCGATGATGTCATCGAAATGGGTAAATAGGGGGTTCTGTTTGTGGTGGTAAAGCATCCACTGGGCCAAGATCCCGCCACCGCGGCTCACAATGCCGGTGAGGCGACCCTTCACTAGCGGCAGATGCTCAATCAGCAGGCCGGCATGAATCGTTTGGTAGTCAACGCCCTGCTGGCAGTGCTTCTCGATGATGTGCAGGAAGTCGTCGGCGTCGAGCTTCTCGATGGAGCCGTGCACGCTCTCGAGCGCCTGGTATACGGGCACCGTGCCGATCGGCACCGGCGAGGCATTGATGATCGCCGTGCGCACCTCATCGAGATTGACGCCGCCGGTGGAAAGATCCATCACCGTGTCGGCGCCGTATTTCACCGCTAGGCGCAGCTTGGCCACCTCCTCATCTAGATCGGAAGCATTGGGGGAGGCGCCGATATTGGCGTTCACCTTGCAGCGGCTGGCGATCCCGATCGCCATCGGCTCCAAGTTGGGGTGGTTGATGTTGGCCGGGATGATCATGCGTCCCCGAGCCACCTCCTCCATCACCAACGACTCGGGCAGGTTTTCGCGCTTGGCCACATAGGCCATCTCTTCAGTCACTACGCCCTGGCGGGCGTAATACATCTGGGAATAGTTCGCGGTACCGCGACGCTTCTCGATCCAGGCGCTACGCATTTGAGGCTGCAGATAGGGCGGGGCGCAGCCTGAGAGTGGTTTCACAATCCAATTCCACTTCCCTGCGCCGGCATTACCCGGATCAGGTTCGGAGGGTGTGATCTCAGCCCGAAGCTGCACAACTGATTAAGGCCGGCAGCGGGGCACCCCTAGTGACCCATCCAACCTAGCTCTGCAGACCATTGAGCGCCGCGGCCACCACCCGGTGGTCGGGGTCGGCCTGAAGCTGCTGCAACAGGACCCGGGCCTCGGCAGCGCCCTGTTCCCGCACCAAGCGGGCCAGGATCTCGGCGCCGCCCACCCGCACCGTGCCATCAGCGTCTGTGATCGCCATCGACGCCAGCTCCAGCAACCAGGCCGGATCAATGGCCGGCTGCTCAGCAAGAGCCGAAAGGATGCTGCAGCGCACCAGCCACTGCTGATCGGCTGCAAACCCATCACGCAGCAGGGGCCAGGCCCGCTCAAGGGAATGGCTCACCAGGGAGTTAGCCGCTTCCGCTCGCACATTGGCGTCCTCATCGCCCTGCATTGCGGCCACCAGCGCCTGCCAGCCGGCCTCGTTTTGCTTCACCCCAAGGCCGGCGCAGCTCAGCGAGCGCACCATGAACATGCTCTGCTCCAGCCCGAGCAGGAGTAAGGGCACGGCCTGCTCCACCGGCACCTCCCGCAAACCCACCAGGGCGGGCATGGCCCGACTGGGGTCTCCGCAAAGGATGGCCTCACGCAGGGCCGCAAGATCGGGGGAGGGATTGGTCATACATCCCCATCGTGACGCAGGGCCGCCAGCAGCTCGCGCCGTCGCCGTCGCCGGCCCACCGCACTGGTAACAAGCAAGCCCGTGCCGATCAGTAGGGCCGGCAAGGCTGGAATCCGATCGACGCCGCGACGCTGCAGCAGCACCAGCAGCGCCAGCAGGATCAACAGGGGCGAGGAGAAGGCCAGCAAGCCCCGCAGCCACGGCCTTTGCTTCATGGGCACCGCTCCATCCAGCGCAGCAGGCTCAAGGTGAGCACGCCAATGCCCACCGGCAGGGACGCTTCGTCGGGAGCGAAGCTGTTGCTATGCAGAGGCGTGCAGCCCTGAGGCCCCGCCACCCCCAACCGAAACATGGTGCCGCGGGTGCCATCGAGCAGTTCGGCGAAATCCTCTGCTCCTAATGACGGCTGCTCGAGCCACTGCACCTGCTGGCGACCGAGCAACTCCACCCCAGCTTCCGCCACCAGCTCGGTGAGGGCAGGGTCGTTGTGCACAGGCGGTGAAATCACCCGATAGCGCACTCGGGCCTCGCCGCCGTGACCGCGGCAGAGGGCCTGCACCGTGTCTTCGATCCAGCCTGGCAGCTGGGCGTGCACGTCGGTGTCGAGACAGCGCACCGTGCCGAGCAGGCGCACATGGTCGGCGATCACGTTGAAAGCCTTACCGCCCTCGATGCGCCCGAAACTCACCACCACCGGATGCAGGGCATCAAGGCGGCGGCTGATCGCCTCCTGCAAACCACTCACCACCCGCGCCGCAATCCAAATGGCGTCGGTGCTCTGGTGGGGCCGGGCGCCGTGGCCGCCCTCGCCCAGCACCTCCACCTCCAGCTCACCGGCCGCCGCCGTAAGGCTGCCGCTGCGCACGCCGATCGTGCCCGCCGCCAGGCTGGGAAACACGTGCACACCAAACAGGGCTGCCACGCCGTCCATAGCGCCATCGGCCTTCATCCAGGCCGCCCCCTGGGCCGTTTCCTCAGCGGGCTGAAACAACAGCCGCACCCGGGCCGTGAGCAGCTCGGGGTGGCGCTCGGCAAGCTCCGCCAGCAGGTAGGCCACCCCCAGCCCCACGGCGGTGTGCAGGTCGTGGCCGCAGGCATGCATCAAGCCCTGCTGGGTGGAGGCGTAGTCGAGGCCGGTGCGCTCCTCCACAGGCAGGGCATCCATATCCACCCGCAGGGCCACCAGGGGGGCGGGCAAGCCATCAAGCCCCTGCTCTGGCCCCAGCTCCGCCAGCACCCCGGTGCGGCCGACACCCTCGCGCACCTGCCAACCCCAGCGCCGCAGCTCACCTGCCACCAGGGCAGCTGTCTGCTGCTCATGGCCACTGAGCTCGGGATGGCGATGGATATGACGCCGCAACTGGATCAACTCCGGCAGCACCTCGGCCAGGGTTTGCTCAAGCCCCAGGGCCTGCCAATTCAAGCTGCAGGGTGTTGCCGTCATTCGAGGGCCATCGTTCAAGGGGCCAAAGCGAGGAATTGCGCCAGGGCTTCCACCGGCTCGGGGGGCCAACGCCGCGTCGCAAGCAACCATTCTCGCTGCCGGTAGCGGGGATCGAGGCCAGAGGCCGCGGCCCAGTTGCTTTCAGCCTCACCGCGAGCCCCCTTCTGCCAGAGCAGCGCCGTGAGACCAGCTCGAGCATCGGCAAACAGGGGATAGCGGCGGATCAGGTTGCGCAGCTGCCGCTCGGCCTCGGCGCGATCACCCAGCTGGAAGGCCGCCAGGGCGGCGCTGGAGCGGGCCATGGCGAAGCCTGGCCTGGCTAGGGAAGCGGCTTCAAAGCAACGGCGCGCTTCCTGCCAGTCACCCAGGGAGCCCTGCACGTTGCCGAGGTTGTAGAGGGCTGAGGCGCGCGGTTCACCCTCGTCGCTGGGGGCGCGCTCAAGGATCCAGCGGTAGTCGGCTTCGGCGGCAGCCCACTGGCCCAAGGCCTCCTCGGCTGTGCCGCGATTGAGGTGAGGATCGGGGCTCTCGCCATCGAGCTGCATCGCCTTGGTCTGGTCAGCAATGGCGGCGCGGGGATCGCCCAGGGCCAGCTGCACATTGCCGCGATTGCTCCAGGCCGCCGCATCGCCTGGGGCCACCTCCAGCACCTGGTTCCAGAGCGGTAGAGCCTCGTCAAAGCGCCCCTGCCGGCTGGCGCTGAGGGCCTGATCAAACAGCTGGGGCAGCAGCAGTTGCAGGCCCAGCAGCAAGGAAAACAATGTAGGAATCATGGTTGGCTGCTGGTCATGCGGCCGCGTTAGCCGGCCAGCCCAGGTGATTGCGGCCCGCCGGGGTAACCAGCCGACCCCGGGGGGTGCGCTGCAGAAAACCCAGCTGCAACAGGTAGGGCTCCACCACCGCTTCGAGGGTGGCGGAATCTTCGCCGAGACCGGCAGCCAGGGTATCGAGGCCCACGGGGCCGCCGCCATAGCCCTCGAGCATCAAGGTGAGCAAACGCCGGTCACTGGCATCGAGGCCGCGGTCGTCAACGCGATGCAGGCTGAGGGCCTCCGCAACCAGGGGCGCGCCGATGCGGCCATGGCCCCGCACCGAAGCCACATCGCGCACCCGACGCAGCAGGCGATTGGCGATGCGGGGGGTGCCGCGACAGCGGCGGGCCACTTCCAGGGCCGCCCCACCCTCCAGCTTGATCTGGAGCAGGCCAGCAGCCCGCTCCACAATTTGCTGAAGCTCATCGAGCCCGTAAAACTCAAGCCGCTGAATCAGGCCGAAGCGATCCCGCAGCGGTGAGCTCAGCGATCCCGCCCGGGTGGTGGCGCCAACAAGCGTGAAAGGGGGCAGATCCAGGCTGCGGGTGCGGGCCGTGGTGCCCTTACCCACGGTGAGATCGAGGCGGTAATCCTCCATCGCTGGATAAAGAATTTCCTCAGCCACCCGGTTGAGCCGATGAATCTCGTCGATGAACAGCAGCTCATGGGGCTGCAGGTTGACCAGCAGGCCAACGATGTCGCGAGGGCGCTCTAGAGCCGGGGCGCTGGTGATGCGGCAGCGCACGCCCAACTCCTCAGCCAGCACCAAAGCCATGGTGGTTTTGCCCAGGCCCGGTGGGCCGTAGAGCAGCACGTGGTCGAGGGCCTCTTGGCGGGCGCGGGTGGCCTCCACCGCAATTGCCAGCACCTGCTTGAGCTCGCTCTGACCGATGTAATCGGCAAGGCGCTTGGGGCGGAGACTGTCCTCGCGGGGCAGGCCACTGGCTGCAGCCGGGAGCTCCTCAAGCACGGGAGCGGGATCAACAAGGCGTGCTGGTAGCTCGTCGCGGCTGGGGCGGCCGCGGGGCGCCGAGGATCCCGAGGAGACGATGGCCATGCAGCGAGGGTACCGGGGGCTCCCTAGGGTCGGGAGATCAAGGGGACGGTTGCGGAGCAGCGATGGCCAAGGGCGGGGGCAAGAAGAGCGCTAAGGCCCAGCGCGATGCCGCCAACAAGCTGCTGGCCGACAACCGCTTTGCCCGGCATCAATACGAAATTCTGGAAACCGTGGAGTGCGGCCTAGAACTGTTTGGCACGGAGGTGAAGTCGATCCGGGCCGGGCAATCAAACCTGCGCGATGGCTTCTGCCTGATTCGCAAGGGAGAACTGCAGCTGCACAACGTGCACATTTCGCCCCACAGCCATGCCAGCGCGTATTTCAACCACGAGCCGCTGCGGGTGCGCAAATTACTGGCCCACCGCCGCGAAATTGACAAATTGCGGATTGCCCTAGATCAAAAAGGCCTCACCCTGATCCCCCTGAACCTGCACCTCAAGGGCTCCTGGATCAAGCTGACAATCGGCTTGGCCAAGGGCCGCAAGCTGCACGACAAGCGTCACGAGGAGCGGCGCAAGCAGGACATCAAGGACGCCAAGGCCGCAATCGCCCGGCTCTGAATTGGGGGGCCAGAGCGCCCGAGTTACCCCCCCCATATGCCTCCCGGATTCCGTACAACTTGTACATAACCCGGGAGACGCCCAACACCTCACCCCCCAGGCTGGAGTCAGTTCACTGGCGGTGGCACGGGCGGCAGGGGATCGGCGGGAGGCACGGGCACGGCCGGAGCCTGGGGAGGCTCTGGCTGGGCCGCCGGCGCCTGCGGTGAGGGTTCGGGGACGGCCACCGGCGGCGTCTCGACAGGGGGCGGATCTGCCCGCAACGACAGGGTGATCAGGGCCGGAGCCACGCCCTCATTAGTCACCAGCAGCTGCACTGGGGAGTTCTTCTGCACCCCCAAACTGACCACCCGCAGGGGCCCCTTGGCTTCCAGCAGCTCACCATCGGCACTAAACACACTCATCTGCATCAAGGGCGAGCCGTTCACGCCCAGCACCAGGCGATAGCCCGGCGGCAACCGCACCGGGAACAGCCGAGCTCCACCAGCTTCGACCTGGGCTGAAATCACCTGGGTTGCCTGGGCTTGGGCCTGAATCGCCTCGATCTGCACGTTGGCCAGGCCCTGCTCCGCCGCGGCAAACCACAGCTGGCGAAAAGGCTCGGCAGGGATGTCAGCGCCGGAGCGGCCGGGCAGCAGGCTCTGGGCACTGCCCGACACCAACTGGCGCAACACCGCCGAGCTGAGTCCCTGGCCAACCAGGGCCTGCTGACGCCTCTCCCAGTCACCGTTTGTGTAGGAACCCAAGCGGCGCCGAATCTCGAGGGGTAGCTGCTCCACCCGAGCCAGCCACTCCTCTGCAAGCTCATTCCAGACCTTGCGCAGAGGGGAGTCGTCGAGGGAATCGCTGGGCAGGCGGCCGCCCCGCTCTGGAAACTGGGCCAGCAGGCTGGCATCCACCAACTTCAAGAACCAGCCCCGATCCACCTGCATAGCCCGCAGCCGGTTAAGCAGCTGCTGGCGCTGATCCACCTCCGCCGGCGGCAGGCTGTTGGGCAACTGCAGGGCCGCATCGGGAACGGGCATGGTCAAGCGACCGCGGCTCAGCCACCACCAGCCCAGGGCAGTGCCCACGACCGCCGACAGCACCAAGGCAATAACCACCGGCCAGACGCCGCCTTCAGCGACCTCCTCGCGCTCCTCCAAGCGGCTACGCAACGCGGCCGCAGGCGGTGGGGGCAGCTGAACCGGCTGAGACAGCTCAAGTGCGGGTTCAGCAGGAGCTTCAGGTGCGGCAGGTGCAGGTGCAGGAGGTGGTGGGGGCACCAGGGCGACGGTGCGGTCGGCGCGGGGCACCGGACCGGTGCTCTCTGGCATGGGTATGGCCTGAAAGGCGGCCAGGGCCTGGGAGGCGGAAGCGAAGCGCTCGCTGGGCTGGCGCTCCAGCAGCCGCTTGATTTGGGCCAGCAAGGCCGGTTCAGCCGTGAGGGCCGCCGGCCAGCGCCAGTCCATGGTGACCGGATCCAGGAGCCGGGCGGGCTCCTCGCCGCTGAGCAGCACCAGAGCCACCACTCCGAGGGCATGCAAATCCATCCAGGGCTCCGGCTCTGCGACCCGAACCCGCTCGGGTGGGGCGTAGCCCGGGGTGGCGACGGCCGTGCCTGCCACCAGGCCGAAATCGAGCAACACCGGCAGCCCGTCGCTGTCGCGGCGCAACAGGTTGGCGGGGCTGAGGTCGCCGTGCACCAGCTCCTGGCTATGCAATACGGCCAGCACCGGCAGCAGCTGGCGCAGGAGCAGCAGCACCTCGCCGGCACCAAAGACCAACTGGCGCTCGGCACGGGCCTGCAGCAGCAGTTGGTAGGTACGGCCGGCCTGCCATTCGCGCACCAGCCACAAACCCTCCTGGGCCTGGATGGCCGCCCCGAGCCGGGGCACCTGGGGATGGAGCAGCCCCTGCAGCTGGCCCCAGAGCTGGCGCGCCCGGGCCGGGTCGATGGCTGGGCCCAGCAGCCGCAACGCCATCGGCGCATCGGCGGCTAGCTGATCGCTAGCGCGCCAGAGTTCCCCCTGGGGAGCCTCTGCCGGCGGGGCGGAGCTGAGGCGTTGCTCGAGCCGGTAGCGCTCGCCGATCAACTGACCCACCTGCACCGCCATCAACCCACCTCCAGCGAGGGCCGCAGGGGTTGGTGAAACCCCTTGACCGCCAGCCAATCGGCTTCATAGAGCCGAGATCGGTAGCGATCGCCGCTATCGCACAACACGGTCACGATCGTGTGACCAGGACCAAGCCGCCGGGCCGTTTCCACCGCCGCGGCCACATTGATGCCCACCGAGCCGCCCATAAACAGGCCCTCCTGCCACAGCAGCTGATAGATCGTCTCGAGCGCGGTCTGGTCGTCGATGCGCACGGCATCATCGATGGGAGCACCCTCCAGGTTGGCGGTAACGCGGCTGTTGCCAATCCCCTCGGTGATCGAACTTCCCTCACTGACCAGCTCACCCCGGCTGGCCCAGCTGTGTAGGGCACTGCCGTGGGGGTCGGCCAGCACGCAGCGCACGGCTGGGTTCTGCTGCTTCAAATACAGGGCAACCCCGGCATAGGTGCCGCCGGTGCCAGTGGCCGCCACCCAGGCATCCACCGCCCCATCGGTTTGCTGCCAAATCTCCGGGCCGGTGGAGTTGAAGTGGGCGCGGCGGTTAGCCAGGTTGTCGAACTGGTTGGCCCACACGGCCCCGGGCGTTTCGGCAGCGATACGGCCCGAAAGCCGCACGTAGTTGTTGGGGTCGCGGTAAGGCACCGCCGGCACCGTGCGCACCTCGGCGCCGAGGCTGCGCAGCAGACCGATCTTCTCAGCCGACTGGGTGTCGGGGATCACGATCAGGGCCCGGTAGCCGCGGGCGTTGCAGAGGTGGGTGAGGCCAATGCCGGTGTTGCCAGCGGTGCCTTCCACCACCGTGCCTCCAGGCTGCAGCAGCCCCTGCTCCTCCGCCTCCAGCAGGATGCCCAGGGCGGCGCGATCCTTCACCGACCCCCCAGGATTCATGAACTCGGCCTTGCCGAGGATCTCGCAGCCCGTTTGCTCGCTCAGAGCATTGAGCCGGATCAGGGGCGTGTTGCCAACGGCGCCCACGAACCCTGAAGTGATGCCGGCCATATCCGCGTGCGATGCGTGGCGGGATCGTAGGCAAGGTCCCTAAGGTCGGGCCTGAATTAGCCCCAGATTGGCGGCAGCGGCATGGGGCAGGAGCTGAAGGTGCGCTACGCGCAGGTGCGCCAACGCAGCCTCGAGCTTGTGGCTCCCCTGCAGCCCGAAGACGTCTGCCTGCAGGGCATGGCCGATGCCAGCCCGCCCAAGTGGCACCTGGGCCACACCACCTGGTTTTTTGAGCAGTTTGTGCTGCGCAGCCCCGTGTCGCCAGAGGCCTGGGGCTTTCTTTTCAACAGCTATTACGACTCAGTAGGAGCCCGCCACCCCCGGCCCCAGCGGGGCCTGCTCAGCCGGCCGGCCCTGGCCGAGGTGCTGGCCTGGCGGCAGCGGCTGGATCGGGCCCTGCTCAGCCTGCTGGAGCAGCTGGAGCCGGGCGATCCCCGGCTGGAACTGGTGGAACTGGGGCTGCAGCACGAGCAGCAGCACCAGGAGCTGCTGCTGATGGACCTGCTGGATGGCTTCAGCCGCAACCCGCTCGAGCCGGAATATGGCCCAGAGCCGGAGGCTGCCTATCAGGCGAGCGTTACCCAAGAGCCCACCTGGCTGCAGCACGAGGGGGGGCTGGTGGAGATCGGCCATCCAGGTGGCAGCTTTCATTTCGACAACGAGGCGCCCAGGCACCGCCAGTGGCTCGAACCCTTTGCGCTTAGCTCCCGTTTGGTGAGCAACGGCGAATTTGCAGCCTTCATTGCCGATGGCGGCTACAAGAGGCCGGAGCTGTGGATGAGCGAGGGCTGGGCGGTGGTGCAGGCCCGGGGCTGGCGGGGGCCGCGCTACTGGCGCGACGGCGACGAGTTTTCACTGGCGGGGCGTCAGCCGCGGCGCCCCGAGTTGCCGGTGCGGCACCTGAGCTGGTTTGAAGCCGATGCCTACGCCCGCTGGGCGGGTGCCCGGCTGCCGGGCGAAGCCGAATGGGAGCTGCTGGCACCCCAACTTGACCAGGCCTTCGGGGTGCTCTGGCAGTGGAGCGCCAGCCCCTACAGGCCCTATCCGGGCTTCGCCCCGGCGGCCGGGGCGGTGGGGGAATACAACGGCAAGTTTATGAGTTCCCAGATGGTGCTGCGCGGCAGCTGCTTCCTCACCCCGCCTGACCACGAACGGCTCACATACCGCAACTTCTACCCACCGGCGAGCCGCTGGCTAGCCGCTGGCCTACGCCTAGCCCGGGATGGCGGCTGACATGCAACTGATCGACCTCCACCCCGAACCGGCCGACATGCGGCGGCTGGTGCGCGAGGGCATGGCCCGGCAACCACGCCAGCTGCCGGCCTGGCTGCTGTACGACGCCGAAGGCTCACGGCTGTTTGAGGCGATCTGCGAGCAGCCGGAATACGGGCTCACCCGCACCGAAACGGCCCTGCTGGAAGCGCGGGCGCCTGAGCTGGCGGCGGCCCTGGGGGAAGGGGTGCTGGTGGAGTTTGGCGCCGGCAATGCCCGCAAGGTGGGGCCCCTGCTCGAGGCGCTGCAGCCACCGGCCTATGTAGCCCTTGATATCAGCGCCGATCATCTTCAGCAGAGCTGCGTGGCCCTGCAGGCGCGCCACCCGGCAGTGCCCGTGCTCGGCATCTGCTGCGACTACAGCGTCCTGCGGCAGCTGCCCGAGCACCCCTTACTCAGCGGCCAGCGGCGGTTGGGTTTCTATCCCGGCAGCTCAATCGGCAACTTCAGCCCCGAGGAAGCGCAGGCGCTGCTGCAGCAGCTAGGCCAACTGCTGGGCCCCGGCGCCAGGCTGCTGATCGGCATCGACCAGCCCAAAGCCGTGGCACGGTTGGAGGCCGCCTACAACGATGCCGCCGGCGTGTCGGCGGCCTTTGCCCGCAACCTGCTGGTACGGCTTAACCGCGACCTGGCAGGCAGCTTCGACCCCGACGCCTTCGCCTACTCCGCCCGCTGGCAACCCGAGCACAGCCGCATCGCCATGGCCCTGGTGAGCCGCGAAGCGCAAACCGTGCAGCTCGCGGGAGAGGCCTGGAGCTTTGCGGTGGGCGAGCCGCTGATCACCGAGTACAGCGTCAAGTACGACCCGGTGGCCTTCCTCGCCCTCGCCGCCCGCGCCGGCTGGCGGGGCGCTGGCCGTTGGAGCGATCCGGCCGACGACCTTTCGCTGCACCTGCTGGTGACGGCAGACTCCTGACATCCGGCAGGAGAACCATGGGTCGTGAGGAGCAGCGGGCCGCCATGCGCCAGGTGCGCGAGGGTCTGATCGCCGAACTGGAGGAGCTGTATCGGGGCGCCTTTGATCGCATCAGCAACCAGGACCTGGGCGAGGGGGCAATCGCCCGACTCACCCAGCTGCTGCTGCGCTCCCGCGAAGCGGCGATCACACCGCTCCAGCAAGAGATCGAGGCGCCGTTGATCACCACGCCCGCCGGGCAGCCCGCCCCGTGAGCTGGCTCGACGAGCTGGAGGCGCAGCTGGATCAGCAACTTGCGGCCTTTCTCGCCGCCAACCCCAGCCAGGAAGCCCTGCTTGGCGAGCAGGAAGCGCGAGATCGCCAGGCCCGGCTGGTGGGGCAGCGGCGCCAGTTGCAAAGGCAGGCGGAACAGGAGCGCCAGGCCCTGCTGCAATTGGCCGCTGAAATCCGCTGCTGGCAGGAACGGCTTGCCAAGGCCCGCGCCGCCGGCGCCTCAGCCCTGGCCGAGCGAGCTGAAGCCCACCAACTGGGCCTGATGGAACAGGGCCGGCTGCGCTGGCAACGCCTCGGGGAACTGGGGGTGAGCTTCGTGGCCGTGGAGCGCGATCTGCGCGAACTGGAGAGCCGTCCCCGCCCGCCAAAGGCCTCCAGCCTGGAGCAGGACTGGGCCAGCTTCGAGGCCGAACAAGCCCTGGAGGCGTTGCGACGGCGCCAGGGCTGAGAACAAAGGCAGAGCTACGCCGGTCGACGCGTTCCAAGCCCGAGCCCTGCTGTATTCCGTACAGGCTGTACAGAATCCTGGAGAGCCCACAATCACAGCCGCTGACGCCCAGCCCAACCACCTGCCGCCATGGGTTTTCTGTTGTCCAAACTGCTGCCGTTGCTGCTCTACCCGCTGGGTCTAGGGCTGCTGCTGCAACTCCTGGGCCTGGCCGCGGCGTCCAAAGGCAGGGAGCAATGCAGTCGCCGGCGGCGTCAGGCCAGCCTCTGGCTAAGTGGCACGGGGGTGGGACTGATCTGGCTGTGTGCCATGCCGCTCAGCAGCCGCCAGCTGATCTGGGGCCTGGAGGATCGGGCGGCGGCGCTCACCCCGCGGCAGCTGCCCCGGGCCGACGCGGTGGTGGTGCTGGGCGGCGGCTTGCGGCCGGCCCTGCCACCCCGGCAGGGTGTCGAAGTGGCGGAAGGGGGCGACCGGCTCCTGCGCGGCGTGCAACTGGTGCGCCGGGGCCTGGCTCCCCTGCTGGTGACCAGCGGCGGACGGGTGAGCTTCACTGGCCATGATCCCGCCCCACCTGAAGCGCTCTGGGCCAGGGATCTGGCCGAGGAGCTGGGGCTGCCAGCCGATCGGATCCTGATCAACCCCGGCTCCCGCACCACCGCCGAGGAGGCTCGCGACATCGGCGCCCTGGGCCGGCGGCGGGGCTGGACCCGGGTTCTGCTTGTCACCAGTGCCTTTCACATGCCCCGCTCACTGGCCACCTTCCAACGGCGCAGCGGCCTGACGGTGGTGCCGGTCGCCTGCGACTACCAACTGCCGGATCGTGCCCACTACGGCAAACCCACCTTGGGCAACACGCTCAAGAGTTTGTTGCCCGACGCCGAAGCGCTCTACCTGAGCACCTTGGCCCTGAAGGAGCACTTGGGGCTGGCGATCTATCGGCTACGGGGCTGGAGTTAATAGAGCTGGCTTGTGGTCCAGCCTGTTGACCTTCAAGCCTTTTGGCGTTCAAGCCTTGGGCGCCGGGGGCACCAGGCTGACACCATCGGGTGGCGGAGTGGGGTCGGGATCGGCGATCAGCATGTGCTGCAGCACGATCTCGGGACGTTCACTATCCCGCCAACGAATTCGGTAGGCGGGCATCTTGGTGCCGCGGCTGGTGGTCTGCTCCACCGGTTCCATCACCCAGCCCCGGCGCGAGCGACCCTGGGGGTTGCGCTTCACCACAGCATCCGCGTGTTTGAAGCGAAAACCAACGCGCTCGCCACTCATGGAATCGCTGACCCCGGATGGGGGAGATTGCCTACTAGAGGGATTATCCCATTGCGCCAGGCCCAACCTCCTGACGCGTCTCCGGACGTAAGAGGGGGAAGGCGATCACATCACGGATCGAGGGGCTGTCGGTGAGCAGCATCACCAGTCGATCAATGCCAATTCCCAGGCCGCCCGTGGGGGGCATACCCACCTCCAGTGCCTGGATGAAGTCCTCGTCAACGCCTTGGGCCTCGTCGTCGCCGGCAGCACGGCGCTCCTGCTGGGCCTCAAGCCGCTGGCGCTGGTCCACCGGATCAATCAACTCGCTGAAGGCGTTGGCGGTTTCACGGCCCACGATGAACAGCTCAAACCGCTCCACCATGCCGGGCTTGCTGCGATGGGCCCGGGCCAGGGGTGAGTTCTCCACCGGGTAATCGACCACGAAAGTGGGCTGGATCAGCTCAGCCTCGACCCGCTGCTCGAAGGCCTCCACCAACAACCGGCCGACGGAATCGGCCAGGGCTGGCACCTCCAGCCCCTGCGCTCCCATGGCTGCAGCCGCTGCCTCTCGGCTAGCAAAAGAATTGAAATCAAGGCCGGTGGCGGCTTGCACCAACTCGTGCATGGTGGCCCGCCGCCAAGGGGGCGCCAGGTCGATGTCGGTGCCCTGATAGCTGATCTGGGTGGTGCCGCACACCTGTTGGCACACGTGGGCAATCAGCTGCTCAGTGAGCGCCATCATGTCGGTGTAGTCGGCATAAGCCTGGTAGATCTCCACCGAGGTGAACTCGGGATTGTGGCGGGTGCTGATCCCTTCGTTGCGAAAGATGCGCCCCAGCTCGTAGACCCGCTCGAAGCCGCCCACCACCAGCCGCTTGAGGTGCAGCTCGGTGGCAATGCGCAGGGTGAGGGGCAGATCGAGGGCGTTGTGGTGCGTCTCAAACGGGCGGGCATCAGCACCACCGGGCACGCTCTGCAGCACCGGCGTTTCGATCTCCAGAAACTCGCGCTCATCGAGCCAACGACGCATGGCACTCACAGCCACGGCCCGGCGCCTGAAGGTTTCGCGGGTCTGGGGCGACACGATCAGATCCAGGTAGCGCTGGCGGTAGCGCTTCTCCACATCCGCCAGGCCGTGCCACTTATCGGGCAGGGGCTGGAGCGATTTGGTGAGCATGGTCCAGCCCTTCACCTTCACCGAAAGCTCACCACGATCGGTGCGGCGCAAGCTGCCCTGCACGCCGATCAGGTCGCCAGCATCCACCAAGGAGGTGAGGTGGGCGAAAGCCTCGGGATCCTCCGGCATGGACGCCTCAAGGGTGGCCTTCTCAATAAACAGCTGAATCGGACCGGTTTCATCAGCCAGGGTGAAGAAGGCGAGCTTGCCCATCACGCGGCGAGTCATCACCCGGCCTGCCACGGCCACTTCCAGTTGCCGCTCCTCACCGTTGGCCAGGTCGGCATGGTCCTGCTGCAAAGCCGCCGTGCGGTGGCTGGGCTCAAAGCGCAGGGCGTAAGGACCCTGGCCGAGGGCAGCTAGGGCGGCGGCTTTCTCCAGACGGGTCTCGCGCAGATCCGACAAGGCAGACAGGGGGCTGAATCGGCCCATCCTGCAGTAGCGCTAGCCATTTGCAGCCAGGCTGGCTTCAGCCATCCGCTGGGAGGCGTAGCCAGTGCCGCGCACCGTGAGGATCAGCTCTGGATTGCGGGGGTCGGGCTCGAGTTTGCCGCGCAGGCGAGCTACATACACGTCCACCACCCGCAAGTCGGCTGCGCGGCGGGGGGGATAGCCCCAAAGCTGCTCAAGGATTTCGGCCCGGGGCACCACCCGACCGGGTTCCCGGAACAGCAGCTCCAGCAGGCTGAATTCGGTGTAAGTAAGCCCGATGCGCTCGCTGTCGCGGGTCACCTGGCGGCGGTTGGTGTCCACCACCAAGTCCCCAACCCGCAGCACACCGCTACCGCTGGGCACCTCGCGAGGCTCGGCAGAAGCTGAACCGCGGCCAACCCGTCGCAAAATTGTGGCGATGCGGGCTTCGAGCTCCTTGGGGCTGAAGGGCTTGGGCAGGTAGTCGTCGGCGCCGAGGTCTAGGCCCGACACCCGCTCGGCGATCGCATCAAGGGCCGAAAGGAAAATGATCGGCACGCAGGATTCAGCCCGCAGCCGGCGGCAAACCGCAAAGCCGTCCAGCTTGGGCAGCATCACATCGAGCACGACGAGATCGGGCTGCTCTTGGTGAAACAGGCTGAGGGCTTCCTCGCCGTCTTCAGCGCAGATCACCCTGTAGCCAGCCAGCTGCAAGCGCATCACCAGCACCCGGCGCACGGCGGCTTCGTCATCAACCACCATCACGGTGGCTTTGGGCTCGACCGGGGCAGGCCCCAGGGAATCGGAGAAGGCGTCTGAAATGGGCCTGTCCTCCGAAGGCATGGGCGGTGCGTCGGGATGAAGAATCGTAACCATACCGCTCGATGCCCCCTGGGGTCACCCCCAACGGGCTCGGGAGTAGCGGTTCCACTCGTCAGCCGCAGCAGTCAGGGCCGCATCACTGGCCACCTGGCCGAGCATGGCGCGCTGCAGCTGGGTGTACACAATCGCCTGCAGTCGTTTCACCCCCGGGCTCGCAGGCACCAGCACCCTGGCCTGGCGAAGGGTCTGGGCCGACAGCAACCGGGCCCGCTGCACCAGGGCCTCTTGCGCCCCAGCCCCAGCCCCAAGAGCAGGAGCAGGAGCAGTCGCCAGGCTGGCCTCCAGCTGCTTTAGGGCTTGCCGGTTGGAGGGCAGCACCCGCGCCTGCTCGGCGAAGGCCAACTGGTTGGGGCCATTGGTGAGAAATAGGGCGAAGCGGGCCGCCTCGGCCGCCAGGGCGCTCTGCTTGGGCACCACCAAATTCATCACCGCCACGTTGGCCTCAGCGCTGGCGCCCGTGAGCGGCGCAAAGGGCGCCGTGACCGCTGCAATGCCGGGAGCATTGGTCTGCAGGTTGCGCAGGAAGTCGGGGCCCGTGGCCACCTGGGCCAGGTCGCCCGATTGGTAGAGCTCGATAGCTCTGCGGTAGCCCTGGCTCACCACCTCCCGTGGCAACAGGCCGCGGCGGTAGAGGTCACTCCAGAAGGCAAAGGCCCGCCGCCCTGCGGGGCTATTAAAGGCGGCTCGTTGCTCCCCATCCAGCAACTTGACCCCCATCTGCACCAGGGTCTCGAGCAGCTCGGCGGAGTCGTCGGGCACCACGGTGACAAACAAGGCGTAGCGGCCCGTGCGGCGGCGCACGGCCTCGGCAAAGGCCGGCACCTGGTCCCAGGAAGCCGGTGGGGCGCTGTAGCCGGCCCGCTCAAGCAGCCGGCGGTTGGCCATGGTGATCCGCGCGGTCAAATACCAAGGAATGGCAAATTGCAGGCCCCCCTGCCCCTGGCGGCCTGCCTCCCAGATCGCTGGCAAATAGGCATCAGCAGCCCCCGCCGGCAGCACATCACTTAGATCAAGCAGCCCCCCCTTGCTGGCCAGGTTGGCCGCGAAAGGGGGGTTGAGATTCACCAGGTCCGGGGCGGTGCGGGCAAACACAGCCGCCAGCAACTTGCGCTCTACCGAGCTCCAAGGCACGTCGGTCCAGCGCACCTGCAACCCGGGGTTATGGCCCTCCCAGGCTGCGATCAGCTCCCGCAAATAGTCGTTGAACTTGGGGGCCAGGTCCAGGGTCCAGAAATTCAGCACCTGGGTCGCCGCGGAATCAGTCCCCGGACCAGTCCTGCCACAACTGCCCAGGCCCGCTGCCAGCAGGGCAGCAGCGGAGCCGCCGCCAAGAAGCTCAAGGAAACGCCGCCGGGTCTGGATCAATGCCATCTACTCAGCCTCGCCCGCCCTGGATCTGCTGGCGCCAAAGCAGCAGCTGCAGGGAGCAAAGCAGCGGTGCCAGCAGGGCCGTGAGCAGGGTTTGGGCCAGCCAGGTGTGCAATGCGGGCTCAAGGGGCCAGGGGCCCAGCAAGCGGCTCTGCAAAATCAGGCTGCCGCCAAGCAGGGCCGCACCCAACAGAGCCAGCAGGCCAAGACTGAAGCTGCGCTCGATCGGCGGCCCCTGGCGGCCCAGCCGACCCCACCACCAGCCCAGTAGGGCCAGGGCAGGAATCTGCGTAATTGGCCCGGGGTGCAAAGCATCAAGCAGCAGTCCCAGCCCGGCCCCAGCCAGGGCGCCGGAGAGGGGTCCATCGGCCAGGGCCCAGGGCAGCAGCCAAAGCACGGACCAAGCCGGGGGAATGCCCGCCAGCTTCAGGGGCCCGGGCGCAGCAAGCACCAGCCAGGGCACTACTAAAGCCGTAGCCACACACCAACCATGGCGGGCCAGCCGACTCATGGCAGCCGCACCTGCACCCAGTCGACCGCCTCAAGCGGAGCACTCAGCTGCACCACGGCCTCGGTCGCCGGTACGGCCCGGTCGTCGACCGACTGGATCACACCCACCGTGAGGTTGGGAGGCACCAGGGTGCTGGCGGGCGAGGTGACGACCACATCCCCCGGGCGCACGCCTGGATCCTTCTCCAGAAAGCGCAGCAAGGGGCGGCTGGTGCCAATGCCCGTGAGCAAACCATGGCGCCGAACCCGTCCCACCCAGACGCCAACCCGGCTGCCGGGATCGGTGAGCAGGGTGACGCTGGCCGTAGTGGGTGTAACGCCGGCAATCCTGCCAATCAGCCCCCCCGGCGCCGTTACCGCCATGCCGGGCCGTAGGCCCTGCAACTCGCCGCGGCCAATCACGAGCTGCTGCCACCAGCCCCCTGTCTGGCGCGAGATCACCGCTGCCGCCAATTCGCGGCCCCCCTGACCCTGCAGCTCCAGCAAGCTGCGCAGCCGTCGGTTGTCGGCATCCAGCTGGCGCAAGCGGGTTTGATCGTTGAGAGCCTGGCCGCTACGCACCCACTCACCCTGGGCACTACCGGGCCAGAAAGGCCGGCTCAACAGGGCGTAAACATCGGTAAAACCCACTCCTTTACTGAGCCGCACGGCCAGCAGGGCCAGCACCAGCAAGGCCCAGGGCCAGGCCTGAACTACAGCGCCCAAGGCGGGAAGGCGAAGCCTGCGGCCGGCCTGCATCAGAATTAAACGTGCTGACGCACGAAGTCAGGGGTGTCGAGCACGCGCTGCAGCCGCTTGTAGTCCTCAAGCACCATGCCGCAGCCGTTCACCACGCACAGCAGCGGGTCTTCTGCCACATGGGTAAGGATGCCGGTCTCGTGGCTGATCAGGTCGGTGATGCCGCGCACTTGGGCACCACCACCGGCCAGCATGATGCCGCGATCGACGATGTCGGCGGCCAGCTCAGGCGGGGTGCGCTCCAATGTGCGCTTAACGGCTTCCACGATCACGTTGAGGGGTTCGGCCATGGCCTCGCGAATATCGCCGGCGCGGACGTTGATGGTGCGGGGCAGACCGGAGAGCAGGTGCAGGCCGCGCACATCCATGGAGGTGTTGTCGTGGGCATCGTCAGGGAAGGCGGAGCCGATGCGGATCTTGATGTCCTCGGCGGTGCGCTCGCCCACCACGAGGTTGTGCACCTTCTTGAGATAGACGCCGATGGCGTCACTGAGTTCGTCGCCAGCCACCCGCACCGACTCGCTCAGCACGGTGCCGCCCAGGCTGAGCACCGCCACTTCAGTGGTGCCGCCTCCGATATCGACAATCATGGTGCCCACCGCCTCGGTGACGGGCAGACCGGCGCCGATGGCGGCCGCCACCGGCTCATCGATTAGATGCACCTCACGGGCGCCGGCCAGGCCTGCTTCTCGCACAGCACGGCGCTCCACACCTGTGACTCCACTGGGGATGCCGATCACCAACCGGGGCGCCACGATGCCGCGGCCTTCATTGGCCTTGCGAATGAAGGTTTTGATCATCTGCTCGGCGGCGTCGAAATCGGCGATCACGCCGTCACGCAGGGGCCGCACGGCGCGAATGTTGCCGGGGGTGCGGCCCAGCATCATCTTGGCCTCATCGCCCACTGCCAGGGGCACACCCCGCTCCAGATCCATGGCCACCACAGAGGGCTCCTGAAGCACGATGCCTTTGCCCGACACGAAGATGAGAGTGTTGGCGGTGCCCAGATCAATGCCGATATCGCGCGAAAACTGGAAACGACGGAAAAACACGGACGCCCGGCCTGCAAGGGCCGAATCATACGAGGGTGTTACAGACGGCTCTAACGGTGGAACTGATGAAAGGTGGCAGCCGAACCGGGTGCCGCATCATTGATCCATCAGCAACAGGAGACATCAACCATGGGCGTGAATTCCATCACCCTTGTCGGCCGGGCCGGCCGCGACCCCGAAGTCCGCTATTTCGAATCAGGCAGTGTGGTCGCCAACCTCACCCTTGCCGTCAACCGCCGCAGCCGTGACGACGAGCCCGACTGGTTCAACCTCGAAATCTGGGGCAAACAAGCCCAGGTAGCCGCCGACTATGTCCGCAAAGGGGCTCTGGTGGGCATCATCGGCAGCTTCAAGCTTGACCGCTGGACCGACAGGGCCAGCGGTGAGGAGCGCACCAAGCCCGTCATCCGGGTAGACCGGCTGGAATTGCTCGGCTCCAAGCGCGACGCTGAAGGTGGCGGTGGCATGGGAAGTGGCATGGGGGCAGGCTTCGGTGGTGGCTCTCCAAGCGAGGAGGAAGTGCCCTTCTAAGCCGGGTCTGGATCAGTGGGAATCGCGGCGCTTCTTCCAGATGCGCAGCCCCAGCCAGACGGCGCCGGCGGCCAAGGCCAGCACCAGCACGAGCTTCACCGCCTTGGCCACCGGCTCTATCCAGTGCTCCACATTTGCGTAGCCCTCACCCAGTGCCAGGCCCGCCAAGGTGAGAAGCAGGGTCCAGATAAGGCTGCCGGCTGTGGTCCAAAGCAGGAAAGGCGCTATGGGCATCATCTCGATGCCCGCGGGCACCGAAATCAAGGTGCGGATGCCAGGCACCAGCCGGCCCCAAAAAACCAAAGCGGTGCCGTATTTGGCAAACCAATCGCGGCTGCGATGCAGCTCCATGGGGCTGATGCCAATCCAGCGGCCGTGGCGAGCCAGCCATTGCTCCAGGCGCTGCTCGTTGATCAGCCGACCGATGCCATACCAAGGCAAAGCCCCCAGCACCGTGCCGAGCAGCCCCGCCACTACTACTGGCAGCAGGGCCAATTGGCCCTGCTGCACATAAAAGCCCCCGAGGGGCATGATCAATTCGGAGGGGATCGGCGGGAAGAGATTCTCAAGGAACATCGCCGCAAAGATCGCTCCATAGCCAAGCCAGGGATTGGCCTCCACTGCCGCACCAATCAGCTGAGGCAGCTGTTGCACCAGTTCGCCAATCCCCATCGGGCTCGTCTCAGTAGCGGTAGTGATCGAGCTTGTAGGGCCCGGCTACCGGCACGTTGATGTAATCAGCCTGCTCCTGAGAGAGCTCAGTGAGCTTGGCGCCGATCTTGTCAAGATGGAAGCGGGCCACCATCTCATCGAGGTGCTTAGGCAGCACATACACCTGCTTGGCGTACTGGTCGCCCTTGGTGAACAGCTCAATTTGAGCCAGCACCTGGTTGGTGAAGGAGGCGCTCATCACAAAACTGGGATGGCCGGTAGCGCAACCCAAATTCACCAAACGGCCTTCAGCCAGCAGGATGATTTTGTTGCCGCTGGGCAGCACAATGTGATCAACCTGAGGCTTGATGTTATCCCAGGTATACAGCTTGAGGGATGCCACATCGATCTCATTGTCGAAGTGGCCGATGTTGCAAACGATTGCCTGATCCTTCATCTGAATCAGGTGCTCGTGGCGGATCACCTTGAAGTTGCCAGTGGCAGTCACGAAGATGTCCACATCGCCCACCACGTCGTCAAGACGCACGACGCGATAGCCCTCCATCGCGGCCTGCAGGGCGCAGATGGGATCAACTTCGGCGATCATCACGGTAGCGCCAAGACCGCGCAGCGACTGAGCTGAGCCCTTACCCACATCGCCGTAGCCAAGCACCAGGGCAACCTTGCCGGCCACCATCACATCAGTGGCGCGCTTGATGCTGTCCACTAGGGATTCGCGGCAACCATAAAGGTTGTCAAACTTGCTCTTGGTGACCGAATCGTTGACGTTGATCGCCGGGAAGGGCAGCTCGCCACTCTTCTGCATTTGATAGAGGCGGGCCACACCGGTGGTGGTCTCCTCGGTAACGCCCTGAATTTCGGCGTATATGCGGGAGTAGAAGCCAGGTTGGGCGGCCAGCTTTTGGCGAATGCTGTTAAAGAGGGCTGTTTCCTCTTCGTTAGAGGGGTTATCTAGAACTGAAAGATCGCTCTCAGCCTTCGTACCCAACACCACGAGTCCAGTGGCATCGCCACCGTCGTCGAGGATCATGTTAGGTGTGCCACCATCGCCCCACTCAAGGATGCGGTGGGTGAAGGCCCAATACTCATCAAGGGTTTCGCCCTTGTAGGCAAACACCGGCACATTGGCCGCTGCAATCGCGGCGGCAGCGTGATCCTGGGTTGAGAAGATGTTGCAGCTGGCCCAGCGCACTTCGGCGCCGAGAGCCACCAAAGTTTCAATCAGAACCGCAGTCTGAATCGTCATATGCAGGGAACCTGCAATGCGGGCGCCCTTGAGGGGCTGCTCAGCGCCAAACCTTGAGCGCAGGGCCATCAGGCCAGGCATCTCAGTTTCGGCAATTGCAATCTCCTTGCGGCCAAAATCGGCCAGGCCGAGATCGGCAATCACGTACGTATTAGTGCTTTGCAGCACGGGCGCGGAAGCCGTTGAGGCGGGTGAAGCCACCATGGGTTTTGTTTGGGGTACTGCTCGCTCCCGGCTGGGAGGGCGTGGTTTGGAAATATCTGCGGAGACGCCGAGGCTTCGGGCTCGCTGAAAATGCAATCTACAAGGAGCCCCTCAACTCTCGTGATGCAAGCCCCGTGATGCAAGCCCTGAGTGATGCCGCCGCCACCCAGTCCTTCGGGCGGCAACTGGCGCTGCGTCTACCCGCTGGCAGCATCCTGCTGTTGGCAGGTGACCTGGGGGCCGGCAAAACCTGCCTGGTGCAGGGCCTGGCCGCCGGCCTCGGCATTGAAGAACCAATCACCAGCCCCACCTTCGCCCTCGCCCAGCACTACCCGCTGCCGAAGGGCGGCGGGCTGGTGCACCTCGATCTCTACCGGCTGGAGCTGCCCGCCGCCGCCGACGAACTATTTGCCCAGGAGGAGGAGGAAGCCCGAGCCCTAGGCGCCTTGCTGGCAGTGGAGTGGCCCGAGCGACTCAGCAGTGCACCGGCCGGCTGCTGGCAGATCCAGCTCAGCTTGAGCGACCCCTTCAACCCAGAAGCTGGACGCCTGATTGAGGTGCGTTCGCCGAGCTGATCGACCAGCCGGTGCAGCTTGCTGTTTTACTTGGCTAGCTAAGTATTGGCTTAGCTAGCTGCCGCGAATGAAGTGCCCGCCCCCAGCAGCGCAGCAATGATCTGGGCGTTTGCCGCCGGGAAGGGATATTCGCCCAGCTGCTCAGGCCGCACCCAGCGCACCTGCTGGGAGGCCAGCGGCTGGGGCTCGCCGCTCAACCAGGTGCAGAGATGCACCACAAAGCACAACTTCTTATGGCTGTAGGCGTGCTCCACCACGATCAGCTCCTCGCCCACCTCCACCTCAATCGCCAACTCCTCCTCCAACTCACGGCGGATCGTTTCATCGATCAGCTCACCCGGCTCCTGCTTGCCGCCGGGGAATTCCCACAACCCCCCCAGCAAACCCTCATTGAGCCGCTGATCGATCAGCACCTCACCGGCGCCGTTGCGCACCACCCCCACGCCGATCACCTGGAACGGCAACTCGCTGCTCAACCGGCTACATAAGCCTCTACGGCATCGCTGATGCGGCGCAGGCCGGCGAGTCCGTCACGCTCCAAGTTGCGCACCCGATCGCGGCTGATACCCAGAATGCGGCCGATACCGGTGAGACTCATCGGCTCGCCACCCTCAGGGTTGTCAGCGCAGGGGATGCCGTAGCGCATCTTCAGCACCCGCCCCTGCAGCTCCGGCAGTTGCTCCAGCAGCGCTCGCAGGTCGCCCTTTAGGCACTCTCCATCCACCCGCTCCTCCGGCAGCTCCGCATCTCCTGCCAGCAGGTCCAGCAGTTCGGTGTCATCGCCGTCGCCCACCTTCGTCTCCAAGCTCACCGGTTGGCGCGCACGGCACAGCAGATCCTTCACCTCCTCCTCCGGAAGCTCCACCGCTTCTGCAAGCTCCGTCACCGTCGGCGTGCGCCCCAGAAGCTGGCTCAGTTCACGCTGACCCTTCTTCAGCTTGTTCAGCGTTTCGGTGATGTGGATTGGCAGCCGGATCGTCCGGCTCTTCTCAGCGATTGCCCGCGTGATCCCCTGGCGAATCCACCAATACGCATAGGTTGAAAATTTGTAGCCACGCGTTGGGTCGAACTTCTCCACGCCGCGCACCAGCCCGATCGTGCCCTCCTGGATCAGGTCCAGCAGCTCCATATTCCGCCGCGTGTACTTCTTGGCCACGCTCACCACCAGCCGCAAATTCGCAGCCACCATCCGCTCCTTGGCACGCCGGCCCGCCTGCAACCGCTTCTTAAGCAGGGGCGCGCTCAGACCAGCGGCCTGGGCCAATTCCGCCTGGCTTGGCTTGTTGCCCAGTTGCACCTCCAGCTCCAGCTCCAGCTCCTCTAGACCCACCAGCTCCTGCACCTGGCGGCCCAGCGTGATCTCCTGCTCATGGGATAGAAGCGGCACTCGCCCGATGTCCCGCAGGTAGCTACGCACCAGGTCGCCGTCGGCCGCGGGCATGGAGCGGGCAGCCTTGTCGGGAGCAGCTGCGGTGGGTGCAGTAGCGATGGCGACGACCACGGCGTTGGGGCTTTGAAGATGTGTAAAGCCTAACCTGAAGAAGTGTTAACTCCTCTCAGAAACCCCAAAACTGCTGCGGCGGCTCAAGCCACTCCCAGCAGCTACCTAGCCAGGCGCGGCGCGTTGCAGCAGCCAGGAGGCGGTTTGCAGGTAGATGAACACCCCAGCGACGTCTGTAGCGGTGGCAATAAAAGGCGCGGACATCAAGGCCGGATCCAGGCCCAGACGGTCAAACAGCAGCGGCAGGGCCGCGCCGGCCGTTGCAGCGAGGGTGGTGATCGCCACCAGGCTCAGGCCGGCGGCCATAGCCACTAACCAGCTGCCTGCCACGTAGGCGGCCCACGGCACCACCGCCAGCACCATCAACAAGCCCAGTAGGGCGCCGGCCACAGATTCACGCCAGATCGCCCGCCAGGCGCCCATCGCCTGAATGCGCTGGGTGCTCAGACCCCGAATCACCACAGTGGAGCTCTGGGCTCCAACATTGCCGCCGGTGCCGATCAGCAGCGGAATAAAGGCGGCGAGCACCACCACCTGCTTGAGCACCAACTCCTGGGAGGCGATCACCGCCGAGGTGCCGCTGTTGGCCACCAGCAGCACCAGCAACCACACCACCCGGCGCCGCGCCACGGTGAACAGGTTGCTCTGGAAGTAGTCGTCTTCATCGCCAGCCTGCACGGCGCCGGCGGCGTAGAGGTCGCGGGTGGCCTCCTGCTCGATCACGTCGATGACGTCGTCCACGGTGACGATCCCCACCAGCCGCTGCTCCCGGTCCACCACCGGCACGGCCAGGAAGTCGTAGCGCTGGATAGCCCGCGCCACCTCCTCCTGGTCGGTGTCGGTCCCGACGCTCACCACATCGCGGGTCATCAGATCGCCGATGCGTGCCTCAGGGTCCGCCGTAACCAGATCCCGCAGCGACAGGATGCCGGTGAGGTGGCGCGAGCCATCGGTGACATAGAGGGAATAAATGGTTTCTGTATCGCGGGCGCGGCGGCGCACGATCGCCAGGGCCTGGGCGGCGCTGTGAAACTCCTTGAGGTCGACGAATTCGGTGGTCATCAGCCGGCCCGCCGTCTCCGCCTCGTAGCCGAGTAGTTGGGCCGTGACCCGCCGCTCCGCCGGGCTGAGTTCGGCCAGCAGGCGCCGCACCACCTTGGCGGGCAACTCATCAAAAAGCCGCACCCGATCGTCGGGTGACATTTCCTCCACCAGCTCCAGCACCTCGCCGGAGCGCAGCCGCTCCAGCAGGGTCTGCTGAACTGACGCATCGAGGTATTCGTAGACCTCAATTGCTTCGTCCTTGGGCAGCAGCCGAAAGGCCAGGGCCTGCAGGGTGCGCGGCAGGCTACCGATCGCTTCAGCGGCGTCTACCTCCTGCACGGGGCCGAGCAGCAACTTGGCACCGTCGTAGTTACCTGCCTCAAGCAGGCTTTCCAGCTGTTGGGCGACCACCTCGGCCACCTGGATCCCGTTGGCTTCGCCCATGGGCCCCGCGACGCCGCAATGCTGAGTTTATGGGTCGCGGCTGCCTTCGGCCCGCTATGGTCCGGCCACTTGATGACAACCGCACCAATGGCTATCTCCGTAAGCAATGTGGCCGTGCGCGATGCCAAAGGCGACGAGCGCAATTTGGGCGAATGGGCCGGCAAGGTGCTGCTGATCGTGAACGTGGCCAGCCGCTGCGGATTCACCCGCCAATACGCAGGCCTGCAGGCCCTCCAGGAGAGCTACGGCCCCCAGGGCCTGGCCGTGCTCGGCTTCCCCTGCAACGATTTCGGCGCCCAGGAGCCCGGCACGCTGCCAGAGATCCAGCAGTTCTGCTCCACCACCTACGGCGCCGACTTTGAGTTGCTCGACAAAGTGGTGATGGCCGAAGAGCCTTACACCACCCTCAGCCAGAGCGAGCCCGCCGGCCCCGTCGCCTGGAATTTCGAGAAGTTTCTGGTTGGCAAGGACGGCACCGTGTTGGGCCGCTACAAGAGCAACGTGGAGCCCGATTCCGCTGAATTGAAGGGCGCCATCGAAGCCGCTTTAGCCGCCTAACCGGCGGATCGTGGGCCTGTTAGCCCTCATTGAGTTTGTACCGATGTACAAACTCAATGACATACCAATATCGAGTGTGCCCTCAAGGAGCTCACTCAACCAGCAGCCAACCAGCCGCGGCGATCGGCGGCCTGCACTTGAAGCCAGCGCTGGCCGGAACTGCCCCGCCAGCTGCGCAGCACTCGCATGGGCTCGCCGGGTCCAAGCTGCTGCAGGGCAGGGGCGCGCTGCTCCGGTGCTGCCCGCAACGCCACGGCCTGGGTGGACAGCAAGGGATCTCCGGCACAACGACGGCGCACTTCAAGTTGCCTGCGATCAGCCCCTCCGGCAGGCAAGCCCACGGGGGTGATCAGGGCAAAACCAAGCAGGGCCGCCCAGCGCCAGGCTGCAGACGGCTGCATCATGCGGGTACCCCCCATCAAATATCGAGCTGGGCTAGATCGAGGGTGGCGCTATGGGCCTCGATAAATTCCCGACGCGGGGCAACTTTGTCGCCCATCAGGATTGTGAAGATGCGATCGGCTTCGAGGGCATCTTCAATCTCGACTCGCTTCATCATGCGAGTGGTGGGATCCATGGTGGTTTCCCATAGCTGCTTCGGCATCATTTCGCCCAAGCCCTTGAAGCGCTGGATCGTGTAATTCGCCTTTTCGCCAAACGATGCGATCGTTTTCTTGAGATCGTCTTCGTTGTAGCAGTAGGTGTGGTTCTTACCCCGCTCCACTTTATAGAGGGGTGGGCAAGCAATGTAGATGTAGCCGCCCTCAACTAGGGCCCGCTGATAGCGGAAGAAGAAGGTGAGAATCAGGGTGCGGATGTGGGCGCCGTCAACGTCAGCGTCAGTCATGATCACGATCCGGTGGTAGCGCAGATTTTTCTCATCAAACTCCTCTCCTTTGATCCCCAGACCTAATCCAGTGATCAGGGCCTGAATCTCCGTGTTTTTATAAATCTTGGCGTCATCTGTTTTCTCGATATTGAGAATTTTCCCCCGCAATGGCAGGATTGCTTGGAAGCGTCGGTCGCGCCCCTGTTTGGCAGAGCCACCAGCTGAATCCCCCTCCACGATGTAGATCTCAGACTCGGACGGGTCGCGGGAGGAGCAATCTGCCAACTTGCCAGGCAGGGTGGAGCTCTCGAGCACGCTCTTGCGTCGCACCAGCTCGCGGGCGCGGCGGGCAGCTTCGGCTGCATTGAAGGCCTGAATCGCCTTCTCGAGGATCAGATCGATCACCGAGGGGTTGAATTCTAGATATTCGCTGAGGGCTTCACCCACCAGCGTGTCAACAATGCCGCGAACCTCCGTATTGCCCAGCTTAGTTTTGGTCTGACCCTCAAATTCCGGGTCGGGCACCTTTACCGATAGCACCGCGGTGAGGCCCTCGCGGATGTTTTCGCCGGCCAGATTGGTATCGGCATCTTTGCGCTTACCGCGCTTTTTGGCAAAGGTATTAAGGGTGCGGGTAAGCACCGTTTTCAGGCCCTCGATATGGGTGCCACCATCGACAGTACGGATGTTGTTGGCAAAGCCAAGAATGCTGTCTGAGTAGGCATCCACGCACCACTGCAGTGCCGCTTCCACCTGTACACCGTCCTTTTCGCGGTTGACGTAAATGATTTCGGGGTGGAGAGGATCCTTCTCCTTATTCATGTAGGCGACGTATTCCTTGATGCCGCCTTCGTAGAAATAGATCTCTTCGTGAGCTTCGCCAGCGGCATTGCGGGCCGCAGCACGGTCGTCACGGAAGACAATCCGCACCCCACCATTGAGGTAGGCCAACTCGCGTAAACGCGAGGAGAGAGTTTGGTAGTCGAACTCAATGCCGGTCGAGAAAATCTCGATATCGGGCTTGAAGCACACCGATGTTCCAGTGCGGCCCTTCTCACCAGCGGCTGATTGCAGGATGCCAATCGGGGCGCCGCGCTCAAAGCGCTGGGTGTGCACCTGGTCTTGGCGGTAAACCGTGACCTCCACCCACTCGGAGAGGGCATTAACCACCGACACACCAACGCCGTGCAGGCCGCCAGAAACCTTGTAGCCACCAGAGCCAAACTTGCCGCCGGCGTGCAACACCGTGAGCACGGTTTCAAGGGCGCTCTTACCGGTGCGCGGGTGGATATCGGTGGGGATGCCGCGGCCGTTGTCGGTGACGGCGCAAGAGCCGTCGTCGTTGAGCACCGCCAGGATCTGGTCGCAGTGGCCGGCTAGGGCCTCATCCACTGCGTTGTCGACCACCTCGTACACCAAATGGTGCAGGCCTCGGGGCCCGGTGGAGCCGATGTACATGCCCGGCCGTTTACGAACCGGCTCCAGGCCCTCCAGAACCTGGATCTGCTCGGCGCCATAGGCGGCCTGAATTTTCGTGGAAGCTTGGCTTTCAGCGCTCATGCAGGAAGTTCTCCCCAGGGATTCGGCACAGGACGGCGAAATCCCGGGGCAAGTACGGCGCAAACGGGCCCAAAAGCCCTATTGCAATAAGCAATTTACCACCGCCAACCCGGGCTGACACCCCCTGGCAAGGTGGACCCATGAGCCCCACTGAGTCCGCAGGCCAACCCCTTGTCATCGTCTTGCTGGGCCCCACGGCCAGCGGCAAAACGGACCTGGCAATCGCCCTGGCCCAGGCCCTCGATCTGGCGGTGCTGAACGTGGATTCGCGCCAGCTCTACCGGCAGATGGACGTGGGCACCGCCAAGCCCACGGCCGCTCAGCGGGGGCAGGCGCGCCACGAGCTGCTGGATCTGCGCGATCCCAACCAGCCGATCAACCTGCAGGAGTTTCGGGCGATCGCCGAGGCCCAGCTCAACGCCGAACTTGCCAGCAAGCCCCTGGCCCTGCTGGCTGGCGGCAGCGGCCTCTACCTACAGGCCCTCACCCAGGGGCTGGAGCCCCCAGCGGTGCCACCCCAACCCCAACTGCGCGCCCAGCTAGCAGCCCTCGGCCAGCCCCTCTGCCACCAGCTGCTGCGCCAGGGCGATCCAGCGGCCGCCGCCCGCATCGCCCCCGCCGATGCCGTGCGCACCCAAAGGGCCCTGGAGGTGCTTCATGCCACAGGGCGGCCCCTATCCAGCCAGCAGGGAGCCACGCCGCCGCCCTGGCGGGTGCTGGAGCTGGGCCTAAACCCCACCGACCTAACAAGCCGCATTGCCAGCCGCACCAAGGGCCTATTTGCTGCGGGGCTGGTAGCTGAAACCGAAGCGCTGATCGAGCGCTACGGGGCTGAACTGCCCCTGCTCAACACCATCGGCTATGCCGAGGCAAAGCAGCAGCTGGCCGGCGAGCTCAGCGAAACTGAAGCGATCGCCCTTTGCGAGCAGCGCACCCGCCAATTCGCCAAACGGCAACGCACCTGGTTTAGGCGGCGCCATGCGCCGATCTGGCTGGAAGAGCGCAGCACCGAGGGGCAGTTGGCCCAGGCGTTGCAAGTGGTCGAGCGCGGACTAGGGTGAAGCGTTACCGATTTCGCGATCCTTCACACCCCTGAATGCCTCCACGTCCCCGTTTTGACCGCCGTGCTCCCGTGCGGGAGCTGCCCAACATCAACGACCGCATCAGCTACCCCAACCTGCGGGTGGTGGATGCCGATGGCAGTCAACTGGGGGTGATCACCCGCGAGGAGGCCCTTGAGGTTGCCAAGGACCGCGAGCTCGATCTGGTGTTGGTGAGCGAAAAGGCCGATCCGCCGGTGTGCCGGATCATGGACTACGGCAAATACAAGTTTGAACAGGAAAAGAAGGCCAAAGAAGCCAAGAAGAAGTCGCACCAGACGGAAGTAAAAGAAGTGAAGATGCGCTACAAGATCGACTCGCACGACTATCAGGTGCGGATCGGCCAGGCGCAGCGCTTCCTTAAGGACGGCGACAAGGTGAAGTGCACCGTGATCTTCCGCGGCCGCGAAATCCAGCACACCGCCCTAGCTGAAGTGCTGCTCTACCGCATGGCCAAGGACCTCGAGGACAACGCCGAGATCCAGCAGCCCCCCAAGCGGGAAGGGCGCAACATGATCATGTTCCTGAGCCCCCGAAAGGCCGCCGCTCCAAAGGGCAACACCAAGGTGGCTTCAAGTTCCGCTGCAGAACCCACGGGTTAAATCGCTTCTCTAGCGATCGCCGACATATCGCTCAAGCGCTGAGCGGTTGAAAGGAAGGTCTGGGCTGCGGACATTGGCGGGCGGACATTGGCGGGCTTGCATTTGGTTTTTGCGCGTGCAGGAAGTTGTACAGATGTACAACTTCCCGGAGGGCCGCCCACTTGCACCAGGCCCAACCGGCACACGCGCGTATGCCAACAGGGGGATTGTCCCCAGGGCCAAGCCTCTTTATGGTGGCCACCAGCCCAATTGGCCCAACCCCGGCGTGCGATTCCACATCCAGCAGGAAAGCGACATCCCGGCGTCGACGCAGCTCTACAACCAGATCTGCTTTGCCATTGCGGCCCGCCACTACCCACCGGGGCACCGATTGCCCAGCACCAGGCAGCTGGCGATGCAGACCGGCCTGCACCGCAACACGATCAGCAAGGTGTATCGCCAGCTGGAAACCGACGGCGTCGTTGAAGCGATGGCGGGATCGGGCATCTATGTGCGCGACCAGCAAAAGCCGCGGGAAATCAAGCCGCCGCCGGGCCCCAGGGGCAAGCTCCTGCCGGACATCGACCGCCAGGTGCGCCAAAGCGTCGATGGCCTGCTCAATGCCGGCTGCACCCTTCAGCAGGGCCGCGACTTATTCACCCGCGAGATCGACTGGCGCCTGCGCTGCGGCGCCCGGGTGCTGGTCAGCACCCCCCGCGAGGACATCGGCGCATCGATGCTGATCGCCGAGGAGCTCATCCCCAGCCTGGAGGTGCCGGTGGAGGTGGTGCCGATGGAGGAGCTGGCGGCGGTGCTCACCGAATCCAACAACGGCACGGTGGTGACCAGCCGCTACTTCCTGCAGCCGGTGGAGGAGATTGCCAAGCAGCACGGCGTGCGGGCGGTGGCCGTTGATCTCAACGATTTTCGCCACGAGCTCGACCTACTCAAGGAGCTGCGCCAGGGCAGCTGCGTGGGCCTGGTGAGCATCAGCCCGGGGATCCTGCGGGCCGCCGAGGTGATCCTGCACAGCATGCGCGGCAACGAGCTGTTAGTGATGACCGCCAACCCCGACACAGGCAGCCGCCTGCTGGCCCTGCTGCGGGCCGCCAGCCACGTGCTCTGCGACCGCCCCAGCCTACCTCTGGTGGAGCAGAGCCTGCGCCAAAACAGGGCCCAACTGATACGGATGCCGGTGGTGCACTGCGCCCAGAGCTACCTAGGCACCGCCACCATCGACGGACTGCGCAAAGAAATTGGCCTACTGGCTACGTAAAACCATTGGCTACATGAACCAAATAGCAGGCTGAATCAAGCGGATGAAGAGATTCGAACTCTCGACCCTCTCCTTGGCAAGGAGATGCTCTACCACTGAGCTACATCCGCAACTACCGGCTTTGCCGATTTCAAGATCATGCATGACGGGGGGCCCCTCGGTCAAACTGGCTCCATGCTCAAGGCACTGCAGGCCGATCTGGCGATCATCAAGCAACGAGATCCTGCGGCCCGAGGCACGCTGGAAATCCTGCTCTGCTACCCGGGCTTGCACGCCCTAACCCTGCACCGTCTCAGCCATTGGCTCTGGGGCCGGCGGCTGCCGCCGTTGCCCCTGCTGGCACGGCTGCTGAGCCAGCTGGGGCGACTGGCTACCGGCGTTGAAATCCACCCCGGCGCCCGGATCGGCCATGGCGTGTTCATCGACCACGGCATGGGAGTGGTGATCGGTGAAACAGCCGTGATCAGCAACCGCTGCCTGCTGTATCAGGGCGTCACATTGGGCGGCACCGGCAAGGCCCATGGCAAGCGCCACCCCACCCTGCTGGAGAACGTGGTGGTGGGCGCCGGCGCCAAGGTGCTGGGGGCGATCACCGTGGGTGCCAACACCCGCATCGGCGCCGGCTCGGTGCTGCTGCGCGACGTGGCGGCCGACAGCACGGTGGTGGGCATCCCGGGCCGGGTTATCCATCAGAGCGGGGTGCGCATCGATCCCCTGGCCCACTCAGCCCTGCCAGATACGGAAGCGAATGTGATCCGCAACCTGATGGAGCGCATCGACGTGTTGGAAATGGAGCTGGCCCGCACCCAAGGCTGCCTGCGGGAGCTGGCCGCCGGCCGCCCCCTGCTGGAGCCCTGCAACGGCGCCGCTCAAAACCTCAAAGATCGCGAGATCCTGGAGTTCCTGGGCGACAACCCTGGCACCACCAGCTGAGTCCTGGTTTCACACGCGTGCCTTCAGATGGCAGCTTTCACATCAGTGCGAGCAAAATCATCACCTTTGAACAGCAGCGGCAGGTCCAGGGCCATGGCTAGGCCGTAGCTGAAGCAATCACCCAGGTTGAGGCCAGCACGGTGGCGGCCCTTGCCGAAGTGGCGCCAGCCGTGGAGGGCCCAGTGCACATGCAACGTGTCGAGCGGAAGCGACTTGATCTCCGCTCGGCCCAAGAGCAAGTCCAACTCAGGAGGCCCTGCCTCACCGAGCTGACTGATCACCAGGATCTGAGCTTCCAAGAGAGTGGCGGTGGAGATCCACTTCGGAGATGGCTGACTCAGGCAGCCAAGGAGTTCGGCAGCTTCCGGCTCCGCTTTGAGAATGGCTATCAGAGCAGAGGTATCGATCACCATCAGACCGGCAGACCGTCATCGTCGTAGAGGGCATCCTGCAACTCCTTGCTGGTGCGCTGGTCTGGCCAATGCAGATTGCTGAAGCGCCCCAACAAAGCGAGTAACTGCTGCAACTTGGCATCCTGCAGCTTCAGCGCAGATGGCTCTGGGCTTCTCTCCAGTTCGGCCGCAAGCGCACGACGCACGGCATCGGTCACGGTGGTGCCATGCCGCGCCGCTAGCTCACGGGCCATGGCATGAACCTCAGGGTCTTTGATGTTCATGCCCATGGATGCTCACACCCCCCACAAGGAGCCGGGTAGAAATCAACAATAGTTCTACCTAGACCCCGATCTCACCCAAAACGAAGATCACCTTCTTGTAGCCGTGAACAACAAGTCAAGGCGCTAACTTGACGCCATGGACGACAAGCTGCCCGCAGACCTGCAAGCCCTGCTGCGCCAGAAACTGGTGGACAGCTGGCAGCAGCCGCTACCCCAGCTGACCCAGCGCGACACCTGGATCCCCAGGATCCCCGGCAAAACGCTGGCCGTGATCGGCATGCGCCGCAGCGGCAAAACCTCACTGCTATGGCAGGAGCTGGGCCGGCGTGTGGAGGCGGGCGAGGAGCGCAGCTGGCTGCCGATGCTGTCGCTAGAAGACGAGCGCCTGCTGGCCCACAACCCTGGTGCGGAGCTGCTCGACCAGCTTCTCGAGACCTATTTCCAGCTCCAGCCCCAGGCGCGGCAAGCGGGAGCGCGGCGGGGCTGCCTGTTTCTCGATGAGATCCAACGCATTCCCGGCTGGGAGGGATTCGTGCGGCGGGTGATGGACAGCGAACCGATCGACGTGGTTGTGAGTGGCTCGTCGGCGGAGATGCTCTCCACCGAGATCGCCAGCAACCTGCGGGGGCGCGCCCTAGAGGCGGTGGTGTATCCGTTCAGCTTCCGCGAGAGCCTCCGCCACCGAAACCTGGAGCCGCTGCAGCCGAGCACGCACTGGAGCAGCGCCCAGCGCTCGCAGCTCACTCACCAGCTGGAGCACTACCTGCGCTGCGGGGGTTTCCCGGAGGCTCAGGGACTGGAGGAGCGCAGCCGCCGGCTGCTGCTGGGCAGCTACGTGGACAGCACCGTGCTGCGGGATGTGATCGAGCGCCATGCCATCCGCCAGCCCCTGGCTCTGCAATGGCTGGTGCGGCAGCTGCTCGGCAACGGTGGCGGCAGCTTCAGCCTCAACCGCCTGCATGGGGCCCTGAAAAGCCAGGGTCTGGCGATCGGCCGCGAACACCTGGCCGAGCTGGTGCAGCACCTAGAGAGTGCCTTCCTGATCCACTGCTTGGGCGTGGTGGGAGGTTCGCTGAGGCGTCAGATGACGCTGCCCCGCAAGGTGTATCCGGTCGATCCGGGTTTGCTGCCCCTCTATGAACTGGAGGGGCGCAGCAATCTCGGACATGCGCTGGAAACCGTGGTGCTTTTGGAATTACTGCGGAACGGAGCGGAGGTGGGCTACCTGCGTACAAGCAACGGCCACGAGGTGGACTTCCTCGCCCGTTTCCCCGATGGCCGGCGGGAGCTGATCCAGGTGTGTACCGATCTCAGTGAACCAGCGACTTTGCAACGAGAGCTGCGGGCACTCCTGGAGGCCCTGCAGGAACCGTCGAGCAGCGGCGCCCAAGCGCGGGTGATTTCACTCAACAACAGACCGCCCCGGGGGGAATGGCCACAACCGGTGGCCTGGAGCAGCGCAGTGGAATGGCTGCTGGAGTGAGCCGAATCAGCTGATGCACTGGCCTTGTCGAGGTGCGTTTAGGCAAGCTGCCGGCAGCCAGCGGACTGGTCGACACCCTGCCCCAACTTCTGGCGGCTTCAGCCCTGCAGGCCTTCCCTTGCCGCTTGCTCTGGTAGCCGCCCGGTAAGATGTGGTTTGTGCTGGCCGTTCCGCCTCAATGCTCAAGCTGCTGCTGGGTGATCCAAATGCCCGCAAGCTGAAGCGCTACCAGCCGATCGTTTCTGATATCAACCTGCTCGAGGAGGAGATCGCCCCCCTCTCCGACGACGAGCTGCGCGGCCTCACGGCTGAATTCCGCCAGAAGCTGGAACAGGTGGCGGGCAATACCGCCAAGGAGCGGGCCTTGCTCGATGAGCTGCTGCCCCAGGCCTTTGCCGTGGTGCGCGAGGCCGGCAAGCGGGTGCTGGGCATGCGTCACTTCGATGTGCAGCTGATCGGCGGCATGGTGCTGCACAACGGGCAAATCGCTGAGATGAAAACCGGCGAGGGCAAAACCCTCGTGGCCACCCTGCCGGCCTACCTCAACGCCCTTACCGGCCGGGGCGTGCACGTGGTGACAGTCAACGACTACCTAGCCCGACGCGATGCCGAGTGGATGGGCCAGGTGCACCGCTTCCTGGGGCTCTCGGTGGGCCTGATTCAACAGGAGATGACGCCAACCACCCGCCGGGCCAACTACGCCTGCGACATCACCTACGCCACTAACAGCGAGCTGGGCTTCGACTACCTACGCGACAACATGGCCAGCGACATCGCTGAGGTGGTGCAGCGCCAGCCCAACTACTGCGTGATCGATGAAGTCGATTCGATCCTGATCGATGAGGCCCGCACGCCGCTGATCATCTCCGGCCAGATCGAGCGCCCCCAGGAGAAATACCGCCGCGCCGCCGAGGTGGCTGAGCTGCTGGAGCGTTCTGCCGAGCTGGGTAAAGACGGCATCGACCCCGAGGGCGACTACGAAGTCGATGAGAAGCAGCGCAATGTGACCCTCACAGACGAGGGCTACGCCAAGGCCGAGCAGGAGCTGGGGGTGAGCGATCTCTTCAACCCAGAAGACCCCTGGGCCCACTTCATCGGCAATGCCCTCAAGGCCAAGGAGATGTTTGCCCGAGACGTGAACTACATCGTGCGTAATGGCGATGCTGTGATCGTGGATGAATTCACCGGCCGGGTGATGCCAGGGCGGCGCTGGAGCGACGGCCTGCACCAGGCAATTGAGGCCAAGGAGCAGCTGGAGATCCAGCCCGAAACCCAAACCCTCGCCTCGATCACCTACCAAAACTTCTTCCTGCTCTACCCGCGCCTGGCCGGGATGACCGGCACCGCCAAAACAGAAGAGGTGGAATTCGAGAAGACCTACAAGCTCGAGGTCACGATCGTGCCCACCAACCGGGTGCGGTCCCGCTCCGACTGGACCGACCAGGTGTACAAAACAGAAACCGCTAAATGGCGGGCGGTAGCCCTAGAAACCGCCGAGGTGCACAAGGGGGGTCGGCCGGTGCTGGTGGGCACCACCAGTGTGGAGAAATCGGAGTTGCTATCAGCCCTGCTGGCTGAGCAAGACATCCCTCACAACCTGCTCAACGCCAAGCCAGAAAACGTGGAGCGGGAAGCCGAGATCGTTGCCCAGGCCGGCCGGGCCGGCGCCGTGACCATCGCCACCAATATGGCGGGCCGTGGCACCGATATCATCCTGGGCGGCAACAGTGATTACATGGCCCGCCTCAAGCTGCGCGAGGTGCTGCTGCCCAAGCTGGTGCGCCCAGAAAATGAGCACCGGCCCATCCCCTCAGCGAAAGCCGCACGCGAGGCCCGCAGCTTGGGAAGCCTCTATCCCTGCACTCTGAGCGAAACTACTGATCAGGCTCTGGTAACCCTCGCCAAAGACCTCGTGAATGCCTGGGGCGACCGGCAGCTCACCTTGCTGGAGCTGGAAGACCGCATCGCCCAGGCAGCCGAAAAGGCACCGAGCGATGACCCCCAAATCCAATCCCTGCGGGACTGCATCGCTCAAGTGAAGGCCGAATACGACGCCATGGTGAAACAAGACGATCAGCAGGTGCGCGAAGCCGGTGGCCTGCACGTGATCGGCACCGAGCGCCACGAATCCCGCCGCGTCGACAACCAGTTGCGCGGCCGCGCCGGCCGCCAAGGCGATCCCGGCTCAACCCGCTTTTTCCTATCGCTGGAAGACAACCTGCTGCGCATCTTTGGCGGCGACCGAGTGGCCGGCCTGATGAATGCCTTCCGGGTGGAGGAAGACATGCCGATTGAATCGGGCATGCTCACCCGCTCGCTGGAGGGCGCCCAGAAGAAGGTGGAAACCTATTACTACGACATCCGCAAGCAGGTGTTCGAGTACGACGAGGTGATGAACAACCAGCGCAAAGCTGTATACACCGAACGGCGCCGAGTGCTGGAAGGCCGTGAGCTCAAGGCCCAGGTGATCGGCTACGGCGAGCGCACGGTCGAAGACATCGTGGAGGCCTACGTGAACCCGGAGCTACCACCTGAGGAGTGGGACCTCAGCCGCTTAGTGGACAAAACCAAGGAGTTTATTTATATCCTGGAAGATCTCACCCCAGACCAGCTACAAGGTTTAGGGGTTGAGGAGCTCAAGGCCTTCCTGCAGGAGCAGCTGCGCAATGCCTACGACATCAAGGAGGGCCAAGTTGAGCAGCAGCGCCCGGGGTTGATGCGCGAAGCCGAGCGCTACTTCATCCTCCAGCAGATCGACACCCTTTGGCGCGAACACCTGCAGGCGATGGATGCCCTACGCGAGTCGGTGGGCCTGCGAGGGTATGGCCAGAAGGATCCGCTGATCGAATATAAGAATGAGGGCTACGATATGTTCCTCGAGATGATGACGCAGATGCGGCGGAATGTGATCTACTCGATGTTTATGTTCCAGCCGGCGCCGGCGCCTCAGGGGGCGGCCGCTTAGCTTAGTATTATGAAAAGCTATATTCATCTTTATGCAATAAGCCTAATCCCTTTCCAGAAGATATAGGATCTCAAGCTTTAAAGTGAACAAAACAGCTCTCATCACAGGGATCACTGGGCAAGACGGCTCCTACCTGGCCGAACTGTTGCTGGAGAAGGGCTACACGGTGCATGGCATCAAGCGGCGGGCCAGCAGCTTCAACACCGCCCGGATCGATCACCTCTACCAAGACCCGCACGAGAGCGATCCCCGGCTGGTGCTGCACTACGGCGATCTCACCGACAGCACCAACCTGATCCGGATCATTCAGCAGGTGCAGCCCGATGAGATCTATAACCTCGGTGCCCAGAGCCATGTGGCGGTGAGCTTCGAGGCACCGGAATACACCGCCAACAGTGATGCCTTGGGCACCCTGCGGATCCTGGAAGCGGTGCGGATGCTGGGGCTCAGCGCCAAAACCCGCATCTATCAGGCCAGCACCAGTGAGCTTTACGGCCTAGTCCAGGAGATCCCCCAGAAGGAAACCACGCCCTTCTATCCACGCAGCCCCTACGGGGTAGCCAAGCTCTACGCCTACTGGATCACGGTGAACTACCGCGAGGCCTATGGGATGTATGCCTGCAACGGGATCCTGTTTAACCACGAATCACCCCGGCGCGGTGAAACGTTTGTGACCCGCAAGATCACCCGCGGTCTGGCGCGTATCAACGAAGGTCTGGAGGATTGCCTCTACATGGGCAACCTCGATTCGCTGCGCGATTGGGGCCACGCCCGCGACTACGTGGAGATGCAATGGCGCATGCTGCAGCAACCCGGCACCCCGGAAGACTTCGTGATCGCCACGGGCCGGCAGGAATCGGTGCGGCGCTTTATTGAGCTGGCCGCCGCCGAGCTGGGCTGGGGTGCAATCGAATGGCAGGGCAGCGGCATAGAGGAGGTGGGGCGGCGCAGCACAGGCGAAGTGGTGGTGCGCATCGACCCGCGGTATTTCCGCCCAGCTGAGGTGGAAACATTGCTGGGCGATCCCAGCAAGGCCCACGAAAAACTGGGCTGGACTCCCACCACAACGCTTGAGGAACTGGTGGCCGAGATGGTGGCGGCTGATAAGGAAGAGGCGGCCAAGGAGGCGTTGCTGCGCCGCAAGGGTTTTGCGGTGGTTGGTTCGATGGAGAATCCACCCACCAACGCTGCTGCGGTGGCACAGGCGCACGGGGGCAAGGGCTGATGGCGGAATTGATCACAGCAGACGACCGCATTTTTGTGGCCGGCCACCGCGGCATGGCGGGCAGCGCCATCTGCCGGGCGCTGCAGCGCTCGGGCTACAGCAACCTGCTCACGGCGAGTCGCGGCGAGCTGGATCTGGAAAACGGCCCGGTTGTGCAGCGCTGGTTCAGCGAGCACACGCCCACGGTGGTGGTGCTGGCGGCGGCCAAGGTGGGCGGCATCCAGGCCAACAACAGCTACCCAGCTGATTTTCTGCTCGACAACCTCAAGATCCAGACCAACGTGATCGAAACGGCCTGGCGCTCTGGGGTGAGACGCCTGCTGTTTTTGGGCAGCAGCTGCATCTATCCAAAGTTCGCCGAGCAGCCGATCCGGGAAGAAGCGCTGCTCACCGGCCCGCTGGAGCCCACGAACGAGTGGTATGCGATCGCCAAGATCACCGGCATCAAGCTGTGTGAAGCTCTGCGCCGGCAGCACGGCTTTGATGCGATCAGCCTGATGCCCACCAATCTGTATGGCCCGGGCGACAACTACCACCCCACCAACAGCCATGTGCTGCCGGCTCTGATTCGCCGCTTCCATGAGGCGGCCGAGGCCAACGCACCCAGTTTGACCTCCTGGGGCACTGGCACACCCCTGCGGGAGTTCCTGCACGTGGATGATCTGGGCGAGGCCTGCGTGTTTGCCCTCGAGCACTGGCAGCCCGGTCTTGATCAGCTCCAGTTTCTGAACGTGGGTACGGGCATCGACCTGAGCATCCGCGAGC
This sequence comes from Cyanobium sp. WKJ7-Wakatipu, assembly GCF_024345355.1. Taxonomy (NCBI): domain Bacteria; kingdom Bacillati; phylum Cyanobacteriota; class Cyanophyceae; order Synechococcales; family Prochlorococcaceae; genus Cyanobium; species Cyanobium sp. WKJ7-Wakatipu. The sequence goes on along the minus strand of NZ_JAGQAY010000004.1, from coordinate 19,590 downwards.
TTGCCGAGGCAGTGGCCGCTGCCACTGGTTTCCAGGGCGAGATCTGTTGGGATGCCAGCAAACCGGATGGCACCCCGAAGAAACAGCTGGATGTGAGCCGCTTGGCGACTCTGGGCTGGCAGGCGAGAATCCCGCTCAAGGAAGGACTGAGAAGTACCGTGGACCTGTATCGAAAAGAATCAGAAGCACGAATTATCTGACGATAAATCTGAATCGGCCAGCAAGCCACCGAGAACCAAAAACCACAAATGACCCAAGTCACGCAGATACGACCAAAAACAAGACTTTCAGCCTTTGAGTGGAAAGAAGTGTTCGCTTATCGAGACCTTCTTTATTATTTATCGATGCGTGATGTCAAGATTCGCCATAAACAAACCAGTCTGGGCGTGGTCTGGGTGGTGCTTCAACCACTTGTACCCGCAATCATCTTTGCCGTTTTGTTTGGAAACTTCGGCAGACTTCCCAGCAATGGTCAACCCTACATATTGATGGTATTCACCGGGCTCGTTGCCTGGGGATTTTTAAACAATTCGGTGGCAAGAGGTAGCGGGAGCCTGGTTGCGAGCTCAAACCTACTTTCCAAGATCTACTTTCCACGCATTATCATCCCACTGGCGTCGATGTCATCGGTGGTGATTGATGGCCTGATTGGATTAGCAGCCATGGCCGTTCTTGCCCTTCTTTTTGGCATCAAACCAGGGCTCCACCTGCTGGCTGCACCCTTTTTCTTGGCGGCATCCCTGCTGATGGGGCTGGGCTTAACACTGTTCAGCGCATCAATCAACGTTTACAGAAGGGACATTGGCTACGCCATCCCGTTTATACTGCAAGCCTGGAACTACATGACACCCGTCGTATACTCAAGCGAACTAATTCCGAAAAAGTGGATGTTCCTATACTCACTAAATCCAACAGTTGGCCTCATTGAAGGCTTCCGCTGGTCTATCCTGGGGGGGCGCCCCGCATCGCCACTTATGCTTACAACAATGCTGATTGGCATTGTGTTGTCGCTGGTTGCAGGCTTCGCCGTATTTCAGAAAATCGAACGCGGCTTCGCGGACATTATTTAAACAACGCCATGCATTCACCCTCTGACGTTGCTATCAGTGTTCGCTCGCTAGGAAAGTCTTACAAAATCCAGCACCAAGCTACAAGTTCTAGTCGAACAACGCGAACCAGCAAAAGAGGTTTCGCCTGGCCTTGGCAAGATTCAAATAGCAACGGCAAATTCTTATCTGAAACATTCTGGGCGCTACAAAATATCAGCTTTGATGTTCCGCGTGGCAAAGTATTTGGCGTCATAGGAAGAAATGGCGCCGGTAAAAGTACATTGCTCAAGATTTTATCTCGCATCACAGATCCGAGCACAGGTCAAGCTGACATTCGCGGACGCGTAGGCTCCCTTCTAGAAGTTGGCACAGGATTTCACCCTGAGCTGTCAGGCAGAGAAAACATTTACCTCAATGGCACGCTACTAGGCATGCGGCGGCGTGAGATCAATGCTGTATTCGATGAGATTGTTGACTTTTCGGAAGTTTCACGATTCATAGACACACCAGTGAAGCGCTACTCGAGCGGTATGTACGTGCGTCTTGCTTTTGCGGTCGCCGCCCACCTGCAGCCCGAAGTTCTGATAATCGACGAAGTATTGGCCGTTGGCGATATAAGCTTCCAAAAAAAATGCCTGGGCAAGATGAAAGATGTGACCGGCGAAGGGCGCACGGTGCTGTTTGTTAGCCATAGCTTGAGTACGGTAAATAGCATCTGTGATGAATGCCTACTACTCGAAGATGGCCGCACTAAACTAGTTGGACCCACGACAGAGGTCACGAGTGCATATTTTGACATGAGCCAGGAAGAAAGCGGCTCACAACTGGATCTCTCAGCCCAGCCAGAAGGTGATGAAGTCGCTGTGCTGCTCTCAGCCAAGCTTGTTGACCAACATGGAGAAAGCATCACCTATGCCAGCCTCGACGAGCCCTTTGGGATTGAAATAGCCTATGAGATCATGGATTGCCGCCAGCCGATCATTCCCAATCTCCATTTCTTCAGTGGTGGCACCTGTGCCTTCGTCACCACACCAGCAGAGCCAAGCGATTGCAGAGTTGGCTTGCATCGGGCCATTGCATGGCTGCCGACTGGACTGCTTAACGCTGGACAGTACACCGTTAATATCGCAGCAAGTTCGATGAATCCTGTCCGCGCTCATTTTCACCTTCAGGATCGATTCAGCTTTAATGTGATCGATGACGTCCATAACTCCTCCCGCCAAGGCTATGTACATGCCGTTCCCGGAGTTGTCAGGCCCCGTCTCGCCTGGAACGTAGAAGTAGTTCGCGCATGAAAGCAGTCATTCTTGCTGGCGGGCTAGGCACACGCCTGAGCGAAGAAACGCATCTCAAGCCAAAACCGATGGTGGAAGTAGGTGGCAAGCCCATTCTTTGGCACATTCTTAAAATTTACAGCCATTTCGGCATTAATGAGTTTGTGATCTGTTGCGGCTACAAGGGCTACCTGATCAAAGAATACTTTGCCAACTATTTCCTGCACACAAGTGATGTGACTTTCCACATAGATATCGACAGCCATATGGAAGTACACCACCGCAAAAGCGAGCCTTGGAAGGTGACTTTGGTTGATACCGGTGAAATGACTCAGACCGGTGGCCGGCTCGGCAAAGTAGGGCCCTACCTCAATGGCGAAAGCTTCTGCTTCACCTACGGCGACGGCGTAGCTGATGTCAACATCAGTGCTTTACTGGCACAGCACAAACTGCAAGGGCGACAAGCCACGCTGACCGCAGTGCAGCCTCCTGGCCGCTATGGAGCACTGCATCTGGAAAGCGATATTGTGAACCAATTCCAAGAGAAACCAGATGGAGATAATGCCTGGATCAATGGTGGATTTTTTGTGCTTGAGCCCGCGGTCTTAGATCGTATTAATGGCGACGCCACCAGTTGGGAAGCTGATGTTCTCCCCCGCCTGGCTGCAGATGGGCAGCTGGCCGCCTACCGACATCAAGGCTTCTGGCAGCCCATGGACACACAACGGGATCGCAGCCGACTGGAAGATCTCTGGGCGAGCAATAAGGCTCCCTGGAAGCTGTGGCTGTGATCCATCCAAGCTTCTGGCGCGGTCGCAGAGTTCTGATCACAGGCCATACGGGTTTCAAGGGCAGCTGGCTGGCCCTTTGGCTGACTCAAATGGGCGCCCAAGTGCATGGTGTTGCACTCGCACCTGATACGAGTCCGGCCCTTTTTAATCAGCTCCAACTCACAAGCAGGCTGGCAAGCCATCACTTGATCGATATTTGTGATCCTGAGGCTTTGGTCCAAGTGGCTGCAGCAGCCCAACCAGAGGTGGTGCTGCATCTGGCAGCGCAACCCCTGGTGCGGCGCAGCTACCACGATCCATTGGGCACCTGGGCCACCAACGTGCAGGGTTCCCTGAACCTGCTGGAAGCCCTCAAACCTGTGCATCATCCATGCGCGGTAGTCATGGTGACGACCGACAAGGTATATGCCAACCAGGATTGGGATTATGGCTACCGCGAATGTGATCGCCTTGGTGGCCACGATCCCTATAGCGCCAGCAAAGCTGCTGCTGAATTGGCGACTGCGAGCTGGCGGGCCAGTTTTTGCGGCGAAGAGGGTCACCAAAACCCTTATTTGGCTATTGCAACGGCGCGGGCCGGCAATGTCATTGGTGGCGGCGACTGGGCTGAGGATCGCATCGTTCCAGATGCGATGCGTTCGCTGGCGGGCCATGAAGCCATCCCAGTGCGACACCCATTGGCGACCCGGCCCTGGCAACACGTGCTGGAGCCTCTGGGTGGCTACATGCAGCTGGCAGAGCAGCTGTTCACCGCTCAAGCGTCGCCAAGGGAGCCCAAGGAGCCAGCCCACAACCGCTTCGCCAGCGCCTTTAACTTCGGCCCCGCGCTTGAAGCCAACCGAAGCGTGAGCGAACTGGTGGAGGCCGCCCTACAGCACTGGCCTGGATCGTGGCGTCATCAATCGAATCCCAACGCCCCCCACGAAGCCGGCCGCCTACACCTGCAGATCGACAAGGCCCACCACCAGCTGGGCTGGCAACCCCAGTGGGATTTCGCCACCACCGTGGCCCGCACCGTGGCCTGGTATCGCGCCGTGCATGAGGGCGCAAGCCCGCTGACGTGCTGCCTGGCTGATCTGAGCGCCTATCAGACGCAAGCAGCCCATGGCCACTGAAGACCACCCCACCCCCATCTGCGGCGTGATCGAGTTGGTGGGCCAGCCCTTTGCCGACGAACGCGGCTCCTTTTTGAACGTCTTTCGTGCCCAAGAACCCAGCTTTGATCAGGCCTGGGGCCAGCGGCCGATCGCCCAGGTGAACATCAGCCGCAGCGAGGCCGTGGCCACAGTGCGCGGGCTGCACCTCCAGGCGCCACCCCACGGCGAAGCCAAACTGGTGCGCTGCCTGCGGGGACGGGTGTGGGATGTGGCGGTGGATCTGAGGCCAGACTCGGCCACCTATGGCCAGTGGCATGCCGTGGAGCTCTCACCAGCCACCGCCAGCGCCCTGTTGATCCCTGAGGGTTGTGCCCATGGCTTTCAAGTGCTTGAGCCCGGCAGCGAACTGCTCTACCTCCACTCGGGAGCCTGGGTGCCGGAGGCCGAAACCGGCATCCGCTTCAACGACCCACGCCTGGCCATCCCCTGGCCGCTGCCACCTGTGGGCCTGAGCGAGCGGGATCTGGCGTTACCACTGCTTGAATCGCTGCCATGAGCCCGCACCCCTGCCGCCACTGCGGATCACCCCTGGAGCACACGGTGATCGACCTGGGCCATCAGCCGCCCAGCAACGCCTACCTGCGGCCTGAGCAGCTGGCGCTACCCGAGATCACCTACCCACTGCGGGTGTTCGTGTGCACCGGCTGCTGGCTGGTGCAGCTACCCGCCCATGCGGCGGCCGAAGAGCTATTTACGGCGGATTACGCCTACTTCTCCGCCACGTCCAGCAGCTGGTGCGCCCATGCCGAGCGTTATGTGGCAGCGGCGGTGAAGCGGTTGGGGCTAGGGCCCCAGAGCCAGGTGGTGGAGCTGGCCTCAAACGATGGCTACCTGTTGCAGTACGTGCAGCAGCGCGGCATCCCCTGCCTGGGCATCGAACCCACCCACGCCACGGCTGAAGCCGCGAGGGCCAAGGGAATCACCACCATCGAGCGCTTCTTTGGGCTTGCGCTGGCAGCAGAGCTGGAACCCGCCGATCTGGTGGTGGCCAACAACGTGCTGGCCCACGTGCCCGATATCAACGATTTTGTGGCCGGCATCGCCCGCCTGATGAAGCCGCTGGGCCGCGCCTCAATCGAGTTTCCCCATTTGCTACAGCTACTAGCGGGAAACCAGTTCGACACGATCTACCACGAGCACTACAGCTACCTGAGCCTGCGCGTTGTCCAGCGCATCGCCAACGCCGCTGGCCTGGAGGTGGTTGATGTGGAGGAGCTACCCACCCATGGCGGCAGCCTGCGGGTGTGGCTGGCCAATCAGGGCGTCACTGGAGCCACTGCGGCAGTGGAGGCGGTGCTCGCTGCTGAAGCAGCGGCGGGGCTGGAAACGCTGATGGCCTACGCCGGATTTCAGCAGCGAGCCGAGGCCGCAAAGCAAGGCCTGCTGGAATTTCTGCTGCAGGCCAAACGCGGGGGCCGGCGCGTGCTCGGCTACGGAGCCGCCGCCAAAGGCAACACCCTGCTCAACTACGCCGGCATCCAGGCCGACCTGCTACCCGCCGTGGCCGACCGCGCCCCCAGCAAACAAGGCTCACTATTACCCGGAAGCCACATTCCGGTAATCAGCCCAGAGCAGCTGACCGCCGAGGCGCCCGATGCACTGCTGGTGTTGCCCTGGAATCTGATCGACGAGCTTCAGCAACAGTTGCCCGATACTGAGCTGGTGACGGCAATCCCAGAGCTGCGGCATTGGAATGGAGGGCGTTAAGATGACTACCAGCGAGATCCGCAGGATTCCCTATACCAAGCCCTCGATCACTGAACTGGAGCTGTGACAACGATTCACCTGTTAGGAAGTGAAGGCTTCATCGGACGTGCTCTCAAGCGAGAGTCTGGCAGCCTTTCCCTGCATTGCTGGAGCCACCGACAAGCAGATCCTGAGCACCACTTCGACTTGCTCGATCCAACAAGTTGGCAGGCCCTGCTCAATCGCCGGCCAACACATGTCATTCTATTGAGCTGGCCAGGGCTTCCCAACTATCAAGAGCCTTTTCACGTCACCCGCAATTTGCCAGCATGCATTGAATTGGTCGAGCAGCTGGCGGCGACGGGCCTACAGCGCCTTGTAGTTGCAGGAACATGTTATGAATATGGTTTGCAGCATGGGCCATTAAAAGAAAATCAGTTCACGGATCCAGTGAATTGCTACGCCATTGCCAAAGACAGCTTGCGACGCTTTATCGCGAGTCTTAATACCAAACAGGCATTTCAATGGTGCTGGGCCCGTATTTTTTATCCCTTCGGCGATGGCCAGGATCCTAATTCACTATTGCCGTCTTTGCAGCGCGCAATAGATCAAGGTGATACCGAATTTGCCATGAGCTCTGGCCGTCAGATTCGTGACTTCATACCCGTCGAACAGGTTGCCCAAATTCTGCTGCAGCTGTCTACAGATTCACTTGCTCAAGGTGTTTATAATTGCGGATCTGGTCTTCCGGTTTCATTGAGGGAATTAGCCGAAGAGCGCATCGCCAATTCCCTCTCTTCAATAACTCTTAAGCTAGGGGTTTATCCTGACAGGCAAGACGAGCCTCTTGCCTTTTGGGCAGACACAAGCAAAATCAACAAACTAAGATGATGAGAATACCACAAACTCTTTATCGAGCAACAGAGATTCCGGCAATGCAGAACAAGCTCTTCTCAAGCAGGGCCGAAGCTTTAGCGGCCCCCTCCGGCTCCCTTGATCTATGCCAAGACGAAACAGGCCTAGTCTTTAATCGAGTCTTTAATCCTACTGTTGTCACTTATGATGACAGCTATCAGAATGACCAAGGCCATTCTCTGCAATTCCAAAGACATCTCGATGAGGTCTGCGAGTTGTGTCGCCGCTTTCTAGCCAGCAGAGAGAGCCTAGTTGTAGACGTCGGCTGCGGCAAAGGTGGTTTTGTTGAACTACTGAGGGGAAAGGGAGTCAATGCAATTGGATACGACAATGCCTACCAAGGCAGGAGTCCTTACGTCCGAAAGTCTTTCTTTAGCGTTGAGTCACACGGCCAAGGCGACCTGCTCACTCTCAGGCACGTTCTTGAGCACATCCCATCTCCCTGGCACTTCCTTGACGGCATTGCAGCGGCGAACGCCAATCAGGGACTTTTATACATTGAAGTGCCAGATCTCGAATGGATTCTCGAACATCGTGCCTACTTTGACTTGTTTCATGAGCACGTCAACTATTTCCGCATGAGTGACTTTTTACGCCGCTTTGGCGATGGCGTTATTTTTCAGTCCAAGAGTTTCGGCGGGCAATATCTATCAGTGGTCATCAACTTAGAATGTGTGCACAAATGTAATCAGTCTGTGTTGGGGCGTGATAGTGATTCTGGTCTTCAGACAGCCTTTGAGCAGCTTTCTGAATACGAAGAGAAGATCTATACCGCGTTGAGAGAAAGCCATGAGATTGTGCTGTGGGGAGCGGCAGCCAAAGGCGTTGTATTTGCAGCCAAGACTCCTTTAGGGATCAAACGTAAAATCACCTATGCAATCGACATCAATCCCAGCAAGCAAGGCCATTTCATGCCCATTTCTGGCGTGGAAGTCTTGGATCAGGATATAGGCGTGGCAAGGCTTGATCCATCCAGCCTTGTTGTTATCATGAACCCCAACTATGAGCAGGAGATTCGAGAGTGCCTTCCTTATAATCAAACCTGCCTAGTTCTTTACCAATGAATAAAGTTCACAACTTCGACAAAACAAACATTAATAGCCACAGCTATCCCCAAGAGCATGGACGCTAAGCCCCCACATACCAATATCCTCCGACTCGATGTTAATTCTTTTTCTGGTACCGAAGCTCACCTAGCCGCATTAATTCGGGAGGCACTAGATGATCAAGGATGCTTCGTAATAGAGCCTGGATTTGATACTTTCACCATGAGCTCGATAAGTAGCGCAATAGATGACGCTCTAAAGGACATTGGCATTGATCATGCGTGCGATTCTCCTGAAGCCTCAGATATGCTGCAAAAAAATAGGCACATGCAATCCGCCCTGTATGATCGCCTAATTAGCATGCCAGAGAAGAATATCTTCTTTTTGACTTCTTCGTGCATGCAGTCAGTGGTGTCTTGCTTATTTGATGAGCCAGTATTATACGAAAAGAGTCCGTTAAGGGTTGACGTTCCTTTTGATTTAAGTGAAATGACATTGTGGCATCAAGATTTCTTTTATGTAAAAGGGAGCGTTGATGTTGTGACCTTTTACATACCATTAAATGATTTAGACTATTTAGGTGGTGCATTGAGCGTTTGCCCTGGAAGCCATAAATCTGGTCCACTGCCTCATGCCTTAAGTTGGGGGAAGAAGTCATATCCAAACTATGCCGGGTCCTTGGCTAGTGCATGCTGCGAGCTGAAAGCTGGCTCAGCATTAGTGTTTAATTCCCTTCTACTTCATCAGACAAATCCAAACTACTCAGAACTGATAAATTTTAATATTCAATATCGAGTCAGCGGCAGACGATGTTTGCATAATTCGCAGATGGGGAATTTGATTCCCATACCGAACCCTCTTTAAATTCTATATAAATGGAAAACACCTTCTCCAGAGAGCCAAAAAATCAATCTGCAGATGATTTGACTCAGTTCCAGCAAATGAGTGACTTATTTGTGCACTCTCATGGTACTCTTGTCGAAAAAATTGATGCATTTCCAAAGTTTGCAACAAGACAGTCACTTGCAAAATTTTTGACTAAGTACGAGATCTTTAAACAGGTGTTAGATGTCAACGGATCCATTATTGAGGGCGGGGTTCTGCATGGTGGCGGCACACTTACATGGGCAAAGTTGTCCTCAATCCTAGAACCAATAAATCATACTCGCAAAGTCATTGGGTTTGATACATTCTCGGGGTTCCCCTCTGTTGGCGATGAGGATCTTAAGGGTGGTACTTCAAGCCATTTTCATGTTGGTGGCCTTACTGGTAGTCCGAAAGAGGATGTAGAAAAGGCGATCAAGCTTTATGATTTGAATCGCCCACTCAAGCATATTCCTAAGGTCGAGCTCGTTGAAGGGGACGCATGTTTGACTGCTCAACAGTATTTAAAGGATAACCCACATCTGGTGGTCTCTGTTCTTTATCTTGATGTTGATCTCTTTGAGCCCACCAAGGCCTTGATTCAAGCGTTTTTACCACGAATGCCAAAGGGATCTATCATTGCCTTCGATGAATTGAACGCTAAGATGTTTCCAGGCGAAACAGTTGCCGTGGCCGATGCGATAGGTATCAATAATTTACATATAAAAAGATTCCCGTTTGATTCTTATGTTTCATATGCCGTATTATAAAGATACCCCTATTCCCTACCCTTTGCCCCTGGCGCGAATGTCTTTTTCAGATTTGAGATCTCAGATCATTATCAGTCAAGCAAGGAATAAATGCCTAAAAACTGCCGCCTCTGACTTTTTTGAATTCACAGTGAATTCGAGCTATTCGTATGTTTTTGACTGGCTAGGTATTCCCATTATCCAGTATCCGCAAGACATTGTTGCTTTTCAAGAAATCGTTTCTCAGGTAAAACCTGATCTGATCTTGGAAACTGGCATAGCCCACGGAGGATCCCTCGTTCTCTCCGCATCAATGCTCTGCCTCCTCGATGTAATGGAAGGCCTAGACCCCCGCCAATCTCCCCGCAAAGTCGTCGGCGTTGACATTGATATCCGCCCCCACAACCGCAAAGCCCTCGACGACCATCCCCTGCGCTTCAAGATGGAGCTGATTGAGGGATCCTCGATCGACCCCGAGATCATCCAGCAGGTGCGCAGCCATGCCGATGGCGTCGATCGGGTGCTGGTGTCCTTGGATTCCAACCACACGCATGAGCACGTGCTCGCTGAACTGAATGCTTACGCCGATCTTGTGTCCGTCGGCAGCTACTGCATCGTGTTCGACACTGCCATTGAAGACCTACCCGCCGGATCCTTCCCCGATCGCCCCTGGGACGTTGGCAACAACCCCAAAACGGCTGTTCATGAATGGCTGAAGGACCATCCGGAGTTTGTGATTGACAAGGATATTGATAATAAGCTATTGATTAGTGTGGCGCCGGATGGGTACCTGAAGCGGGCTGGCTAGGGCCCGAAAGAATGAATGTACTAATCATTTACGCTGAGACAGCGCTCTTCTTAGAAACTTTGACAACAAAATAGCATTATGGCGCCAAAAGTTTTGCAATGGCAATAGCCCATCGAACCACATCGCTTGAAAACAAAACAGCAGGCCCACGCACGATGCATTCTATAGATTCACGCTTGTCAATAAGTGTAGGCATACCAACATATAACCGCCCCGATCTACTAGACAGAGCGCTTGCATCCGTTGCGGCCCAAGTTGAGCACCCAGACGAGGTCATCATTGGAGACAATTCTGACAATTGCAAGTCTGAAGAGATCTACAAACGATGGAAACCGCATATTCCCTGCTTGCGATACATCAGACACTCGAGAAATATTGGGGCACTTGGCAATTTCCTTAGACTAGCAGAGATCTCAACGTCATCTCACTTCATGTGGCTTGCAGATGATGATGCCCTAGAGCCCACTCATTTACGCGTAGTCAAGGATTTTCTAGCCAATCATCAGAACGTCCAATATCTCGGCTGGGGTTATCAAGTGCATAACTATGTCACTGGAAGCACAGAGCACCCATCTTACCTGCCGTCGATTACCTTGAGCGAGGGAAACTATGAAAACGCATGCTCTTACCTGAAGCAGCCCATATCCTGTTACTTTTATGGATTGTACGATCGGAAAATATTTTATAAGTCTCCTTTGAGCCGTTGGCATAAACTTAGGGCGTCATTTGACTGGATGGATGTAGCCTTTGTAATGCATAACATTCTCAACTACAAATCTCATTTTCTTTCTGATAATCTCATTACATATGGCATTGATGAGATTGTAAGGCCTCGAAAAGGCGCGGAGGGACAACCCGTCAAGGACTACGCCCCAACACCTTGGCTCATGCATGGCATTATGCTAATATTATTCAGTTCAAAGCTGACGCTTTTCGAGCGCCTAAAGATTCTCCCAAAATTTATTTATGCTTGGAAGAATACTACATCGCATGCGATCAAGCACAATTAACAATCGCAACATCAAGGACGATTCTGCATTGGCTGTCAAGCCTTTGCAAAGCGATGACTATAAGCGAGCCACCTTTTTCCAGTGCGGCGAAGATGCAATAATTGACTTTGTCGCAAGGCAATGTGGTATCGAGATAAATAGCTATTTTGATATCGGAGCAAACCATCCCTTCGAATATAGCAATACTCATTTATTCTACTCTCGTGGCGCTAGCGGTGTCTGTGTTGAGCCAATACCCACAATGGCCGACAAGTTCAGATTAGCTCGTCCAAAAGATACTGTTATCACTAATGTTATTTCATCGGTGACCGATCCAGTCCTCTTCTACGTCCTGGACCCCTCCACCCTCAGCACTCTTGATCCAGGAGCGCTAGAACGAGCACTACAGACACCTGGAGCTGTACTTGTTGACAAGATTAATGTATATCCCACAAGCTTAGATACGCTATTTAAACAGCATGGTGTTCCACAGCTTCTATGCATAGATGTAGAAGGGGGTGACATGGACGTACTTTCTACGTGGGACATGACCAGATATCGGCCGCCTCTGCTTTGCGTGGAAGATCTGGAATACACCACGATTCGGACCGCAAGGCGTCCTTTGGGCGTCACAGATCTTCTTCTCCAGAATGGGTACATGCTATTTGCCAATACTTTCATTAATAGCATTTTAGTTGATACCAACACCTGGGTAGAAGCTTGATCCATCATGTCTTTTAAGAGATACCTCGGGCCGGCTATCACTATCAAGAGGGCTATTGATCGGCAGTTGTATGCCATCAATACATCAAGAAAGAACCTAATTATTTCCTTTCGTGAATGGATGTCTCTGGTCCGAAGAATTAATAGTCATGACTTAACGACTGGCATCCTTAATTCTTCGTCAAGAGATCTATGGGTTCAAAAGGTACTTGGTGAAGTACCTGCCAGATCAAGACTGCTAGATGCTGGAGCGGGAGAGCAGAAGTATCGCAGCTTCTGCTCACATCTTGAATACTCTTCCCAGGATAATGCTGCGTATGATGGACAAGGTGATGGCCATGGAGGACATGTTGAAGGATGGACATATGGGTTAACCGACTATATTTGCGATATAGTTAGTATACCTGCAGAAAGCGAATCCTTTGATGCCATTCTCTGTACAGAAGTCTTAGAGCATCTGCCCGATCCTATTGCGGCAGTCACCGAGTTAACGCGCTTGTTGCGCCCAGGGGGACTGCTGCTCCTCACTGCTCCTTTTTGCAGTTTTACTCATTTTTCTCCTTATTTCTATTCAACAGGATTTTCACAAAATTGGTATCTCCATCATCTCGAGAGGCTGGGATTTACCAATATTGAATTAACACCAAATGGCAACTTTTTTGAATATCTTGCACAGGAAATCAGGCGACTGCCTAAAGCGTCTGCCGACTATACATTACATAATGACTCCTGGAAAGTTAGGCTAGCAACATTGACTTTGCTGATTTTTCTGAAGAAATGCTCTTCTGAAGACACTGGATCAAGCGCATACTCCTGTTACGGGTGGCATGTTAAAGCTGTGAAAGGGGCAAATGCTGAACAGGATGGCGAATGAATGAGCGACCTACCCCTTGTTTCAGTTATTTTACCAGTGCATAATGGCGGCATTTATCTTCACGCCGCAATATCATGCATCTTAGGCCAGGCCTATCAAAGGCTTGAGATCATCATAATTGACGACGGCTCTTCTGATGACTCGGAATTCACTATTCGCAGCTTTAGCGACCCCCGTATACAATTTTTTAAGCAGGCCAATCAAGGCCTTGCAGCCACGCTGAATCGCGGGATTACCCTGGCCAGAGGCAAGTACATCGCCAGACAGGATCAAGACGATCTTTCAAATCCAGATCGAATCTCGTTGCAGGTGGCCTATATGGAGGACCATCCGGATTGCGTTCTCCTCGGCTCCTGGGCCCAAATCATGGAGGTGGATCGTCTTGTAGAGCGTTTCCATCGCCATCCGGTTGACGAGTTAATGCTTCGCTATCAGCTGTTGTTCAATAATCCATTCGTCCACAGCTCCGTACTCTTACGCCGTTCGGCACTGCTTGAGGTAGGCGGTTATACGACCGATCCTGAACGACAACCCCCGGAAGACTATGAACTGTGGTCCCGGCTCTCCCGCATCGGCTCAGTGGCCAACATTGGGGAGGTTCTGCTGACCTACAGGGAAATTCCGGGGAGTATGTCCCGCGTAGGGCCGTCGCCATTTAGGCGCCGACTCATCATGATCTGTGCAGAAAATATAGCTGCTGCAACTGGTCTTCCCAGCGATGACTCCTACATTCGTGCCATTGCCGCGTTGACCCACGGTGAGGCTTCTGAACTGGCGCAGCGTCCAGACTTCGCTCGAATGAAGGACATCCTCCTGGAAGCCATCAATGGTCTTGGAACTGGTGACGCGCTGCTGCCGTTGCGTCAGGATGCCATCTCCCGAGTCCAGGGCATGCAGGCCGCTTGGATGATCCGCGAAACGCCTGCCTATCGTATTCTTGACCAGGTTGGGCCACTGAGAAGCATGGCCAAACGGATCTGGCATCTGACACGCTCGCTCAGGACGCCGAAATGAAGACGATCGTTATCGGTGGTGCCGGCTTCATCGGTTCCTTGGTCAGCCAGGCCCTCATTCAATCCGGCCGTGATGTGACCATCGTCGGCCGGAGTGCCCCCGGCCCTCACACTTCATCGCTGGACTGTGCCTACCGCTGTGCCGATCTTGGCAACCGTGCCCAGATGCGGGAGATTCTTGAACCCGGCTGTGAGGTGATTGATCTGGCCTATGCCACTGTTCCGAAGACCAGCTATAGCGACCCCGCCTTTGATCTGCTCGCCAACCTTCCTGGCAGCGTTAACTTATTGGAGGAGTCGATGGCTGCAGGTGTCCGCCGTCTGCTGCTGGTTTCTTCCGGCGGGACAGTGTATGGCCCTCCCCAAGTGCTGCCGATCCAGGAATCTCATCCGACGGCGCCTATCAGTCCCTACGGCATCACCAAGCTGACCATTGAACACTATGCCCTGATGTTTCATCACACCCGCGATCTACCGATGGTGGTAGTACGCCCGGCAAATGCCTACGGTGTAAATCAGCGCTCGCGCACGGGCCAGGGCTTCCTCGCTGCCGCCATCGACGCCATCCTTTCGCGTCGAGCGATCGAGATCTACGGACCTTCAGGCACAATTCGCGATTACATCCATGTAACTGATGTGGCTACTGGCATTCTTGCAGCCCTCAATTTCGGGATTGATGGTGAGATCTACAATCTCGGCACCGGTATCGGAGCCAGCAACCTAGATGTGATCTCCTTGCTGCGACCTCTTACAGAGTCCTGCGGGTATTCCATTCAAGTGAACCAACTGCCCTCACGTCGATTCGATGTCGAGGCCAATGTCCTCGACTGCCAAAAACTCTCTTCCGTCTCCGGGTGGAGAGCACAGGTTTCTCTCCCGCAGGGTCTCGCCGAAATGTGGGACCATACCTTGACTAGGTCCTCTATCCCCTGAGGGCGCCCTCCGCACTCGCGACGTTGACCAATGGGAATCCTTTCTCGGCTGCTGAAACTCAGGGTATCTGCTGCCCAGCCGACACCCCAGGACCCCTTTCTCAGCACAACCAACCCCTCACGCAATCCTGGCTGCAACGAGTTTGAAGTCGATGGCTGGGCCACCTCAGCGTTCGTCGCCCATACCCTTGTACCCCTGGTCGGTGTCCATCCGTTCCCTCTCCAGGAATTGATGCTGATGACAGCGACAGTCTGCCGGTTTGAGCCCTCCTTGATCTTTGAATGGGGCACCAACATCGGCAAGTCAGCACGAATCTTTTATGAGATCTCCAAGTATTTCCATATCCCAACAGCAATCCACACCTGCGATCTCCCCGACGATGTCGACCATGTAGAGCACCCCCATGCCCAGCGCGGTGCGATGGTGCAGGGTCTGTCAGGTGTAACGCTCCACCAGGGCGACGGGTTGAGCACATCCCTCCGCCTCTGGGAGGAGTCGGGCCGTCCCGATCGTCCCCTCTTCTTCCTTGATGGCGATCACAGCTACGCCAGTGTCAGGCGCGAGATCGACGGGATCCTAGAAGCCGTGCCTGACCCCGTCCTTTTACTGCACGACACCTTCCTTCAGTCGTCGGAATCGGGATACAACATCGGGCCACGCCGAGCATTCGAGGAATCCCTGGCCGTATGTCAAGGCCGGTTCAATGCCGTTCACTCGGGGCTCAGCCTTCCTGGCATGAGCTTGCTGTATTCGACTGCACCCCCTGCGGCGAAGGCTGGCTCCAGCTCCCTCAACACATGAAGATTCTCCACACGGTCGAGTCCTATCTACCGGCCCGTCATGGCATGTCTGAGGTAGTACGCCAGATCTCCGAACGACTCGTGCAGCGGGGCCATCAAGTAACCGTCGCCACGAGCAAAGACCAACAACGCCACGACAATCAGATTGAAGGCGTTGAGATCCGATCCTTTGATGTTCATGGCAAGAGCGCGATTGGCGTCTGGGGCGATGTTTCTGGCTACCAGAACTTTCTGCTCGACTTTAATCCAGATATCATTGTGAACTTCGCGGCCCAACAATGGGCCACCGATCTCACCCTACCGCTGCTCTCCCGGCTAAAAGCTCGCAAGGTGTTCGTGCCAACAGGCTTTTCTGCTCTCGCAGATCCAATGTTCCGCAACTATTTCTCCGCGATGGGAGAGTGGATGCGCAGCTACGATGCATGTGTCTTTCTTTCCGACTCCTACCGGGACATAGACGTTGCGCGCAGCGCAGGTATTGAATCGATCGCCATCATTCCAAATGGGGCAGCGGCCGAGGAATTCAATCGCTTGAAAGATTCGGGATTGCGTGAACGGCTAGGCATCCCGGCAGATCACCAACTGATCCTGCATGTAGCTGGTTATCTCTCCGTTGCCAAGGGACAGGCTGAAGCCGTTGAGATCTTCTCCCGCTCCTCCTTGAGCAAAGCCACGTTGCTGCTCGTCTGCCCCGATTTCAGCAAAGCAGCTACGAAAGCACTCACACCCAAGCAAATTCTTAAGGGTCTCTACCACATGGCCCGCGGCAAAGGCCTGCGTGGCATTGCCTTTCCCACCCAGCTGCAACTATTGCGGCGCTTTAGGCGCAAACGCAACAGAGCAAACGACCGGCAGATTCTTGGGGTGTCACTATCGCGTGAAGACACAATCAGTGCCTTTCTGGATACCGATCTGTTGTTGTTTCCATCTTGGATTGAATGTTCGCCGTTGGTGCTATTTGAGGCCTCAGCAGCGCGAACCCCTTTTCTGGTTACAGATGTGGGCAACGCCAGCGAGATCATCCGCTGGACGGGTGGAGGGCGCCTACTCCCAGGTGTGCGCAGCAACGACCGGGAAGGCAGCGTGCAGGCCGATTTGGAAGCCGGCGCCCTCTGCCTCAACGACCTAATGGCTGATCAACAGGTACGGGAGCAGATGGCAACAAACGCCCATGAAGCCTGGCTTCGGCATTTCACCTGGTCGCGTATCGCCGAGCAATATGAACAGCTATACAGAACCCTGCTGGCCAATGAACCCATTCAGGGGCTATTCCCGCCACCCCAATCTCTCCAATGACGATCCAAGCGATCATCTTCTCCAAGGATCGCCCCCTGCAGCTGCATGCCACGCTTGCGTCCTTCGCCCTGAACGCAACGGACGCTGCCATAGTGCAGATCCACGTGCTATGCAAAGCGTCAAACGAAGCCTATGCCCGTGGCTATGCCCTAGTGGCTGAAGAATTGGCCGGGCAGCTCCAGATCAACTGGGTCCAGGAATCAGATTTCAAAGTGGATCTGCTGGCCGTAATGCAGGAGCCGCGCTCATCCTCGCGGCGGCGGCGCCTGTGGGATCGGCTAACCCTTCGAAATCCTCGCCTGCGCAGCGACCATCTGCTGTTCCTGGTGGATGACAATCTCTTCATCCGTCCCTTCTGCCTGCAGCAGATCGCCGACTCACTGAATGCCCATCCTGACGCCATTGGCTTTTCGCTGCGCGTTGGCCGCAACACAACCAGTTGCTATTCCATGCAGTGCGAGCAACCACTGCCACCATTTGAATCAGCTGCCCTAGGCCTTCGCTTTGATTGGTCAGGGCAGGTGGGTGATTTCGGCTACCCGCTGGAGGTGTCAAGTTCTGTCTACCGGTGTGCTGACTTGACACCCCTACTTCGCACTCTCCCCTACAACAATCCCAATCGCCTCGAACAAGCCCTATCAGCCGCCAGCGGTTTGTTCGCGCGCCGGCTGCCGTCACTGCTGTGCTTTGAGCAATCCGTGGCCTTTTGTGCACCTGTGAACAAGGTGCAATCGGTTCTCGACAATCGCTCGGGAGCACAGGAGGAGTACTCCAGCGAAGCCCTCAACACGCTGTTCCTGGATGGGTACCGCGTGAACGTTTCAGCACTCAGTGAATTTGTACCAAGTGCAGCTCATGTGGAAATTGAATTGCCCCTTTCGCAGCCGTGAACCCTTGCGTCATTGAACAATGAACGCATGCCAGCCTCCACTGTCCATCGCCACACTGATCTGCATGCGGGCTGGATCACCTCTGGATCTTGCGCTGAAAGCAATTCGCTCCACTGCAGCAAGCCTGACCCATAGCGACATCATTCTGCTGCGGGTTGATGGTGGTCTACCTACGGATCTGGAGCTCTTCCAGCAGGCAGCTGCTCCAGTGCCTGTGCGGCTACTGGGCTCTCAGCACCACCAAGGGCTTGCAGCCTGTCTCAATGAACTGATCGAAGAGGTGCTTAGCGATGAACGCTGGCAATTAATCGCACGCATGGATGCCGACGATGAATCACTACCCGGACGCATGAAAATGCAGCGAATGTTTCTGGCCGAACATCCTCAGATCGATATCCTTGGCACGGCCTGCATCGAGGTGAATGAGCATGGACAACATCTGCAGACCAAGCGGATGCCGCTCAATCACGAAGCGATTGTTCGCAGGCTGCCACGCAGCAATCCGCTCAACCATCCCAGCGTCATGATAAGACGCCGTGTATTTGCTAGTGGACTTCGCTACCGCACGGATGCAAGTCGCACTGAAGACTACCACCTTTGGATTGATGCTGCCTCGAAGGGATTTAAATTTGCAAACCTATCCGAGCCACTGCTTAATTTCAGAAGGGACAGTCGTTTCTTTAATCGGCGCGGGGGACTAAGGCAAGCGATTGCGGACTCAAACGTTCGCCTACGCGCAATTCGCGTACTTGGCCGAACGAACCCAGTTGAACTTTTCTGGGTTTTTGCGGCCTTCGGAATGCGACTACTGCCAGGGAGTCTACAAAAGATTGCCTATCTATGCATTCGATAGCAAGCCAAGGGATTTCATGCCCCTCGCCTTAGTTAATCCCCTCTAGATTATTCTTAGATTATATTCAAGCCCCTGCAAACTTCTTCGATCACAGGCAAATTAAGCCGGGGCCAACAATCCTCTCAGGGTCGCATCTTTCCTTTCGCACAGCATGCTAAGATTTCAATAATTGAGAGCTGCTAGATGATTGGCAATCTTCAAGTTTTGCGTGCATTTGCCGCGCTAGCCGTTGTATTATATCACACTTCTTATCCACTTATAAATGGGCGACCCAGCGACTTCCAAGGCGTTGCCATATTCTTTGTGATCAGTGGCTTCATCATGAGCTATGTGGTTCTCAAAGATGATAAGCAGTCAAAAGCTGATAAATTCTTACTGCACCGGTTTGTTCGGCTAGTCCCTTTTTACTGGCTGTGCGTAGTTGCATTTATATATCTATCAAATCTTGGCCTTCTAAACCTGTCTCAAACACTGCCAAGGCTTGGCGCGCTGCTGGCAAATGATTGGCTTGGAGCATTGCGCTGGGTTGCGTCAGGCTTTAATTTGACTATCCATTATAGCATTCAAGAGATAGTAAAGACGCTGTTCTTTATACCCTATAAAGACGTAAACGGGGATTACCATCCTATTCTCGGAGTGGGCTGGACTCTAAACTTGGAAGTGTATTTTTTTATTATCTTTGCGTTAACACTACTTTGGCGAAAAGCCTACGCACCTACTATAGGGTACCTCGAAATTTACGAGATTTGCCAGCTCTGATCACCATAAAAAAATGCCTTTCGGCATCGTCGCAGCAGATCATAAGTGCTCAAGCAATGCAATATTGTCGGCAAATTGATTCGTACTGGATACTGCTTAGGCAATAGTCAGGGCGTTAGTT
>NZ_JAGQAY010000039.1:0-15161 GCF_024345355.1 Cyanobium sp. WKJ7-Wakatipu | reverse complement strand
TCTCGATTCCAGCGGAGCCCTCTCCTCTGGCGCCCTCCTCAGCACCTCTGAGCTCCTCATCGCTGAAACCAGGCTCAACACCGATCTCAACGGCGACACCTCCACTGGCCTCTCCTTCTCAGCCAGCACCCTGACCATCGGCGCCGTCACGCTCGGCACTAACCAACTCGGTTACGCCATCAAAAACGGTGCAGCCTCTCCCTTCCAGGTCACCTTCTCTGGTCAGTTCGCATCCTCTGCCAACCCCGGGGCCGGCTGGTCAGCACTCGCCGCCGCTGCAACAGGCTCTGGCTTTGAGCTCTTCTGGAAAAACTCCAACTCCGGGCAATTCGCACGCTGGATTCTCGATTCCAGCGGAGCCCTCTCCTCTGGCGCCCTCCTCAGCACCTCTGAGCTCCTCATCGCTGAAACCAGGCTCAACACCGATCTCAACGGCGACACCTCCACTGGCCTCTCCTTCTCAGCCAGCACCCTGACCATCGGCGCCGTCACGCTCGGCACTAACCAACTCGGTTACGCCATCAAAAACGGTGCAGCCTCTCCCTTCCAGGTCTCCTTCTCCGGACAGTTCGCATCCTCCGCCAACCCCGGGGCCGGCTGGTCAGCATTCGCCGCCGCTGCAACAGGCAATGGCTATGAGCTCTTCTGGAAAAACTCAGTCACAGGCCAATACGTCCGTTGGCTGCTCGATGCCACCGGAAACCTCTCATCTGGTGCCATCCTCAGCACCTCTGAGCTCCTCCTTGCTGAAACGCGCCTCAACGCCGATCTCAACGCTGATGGCTCCAAAGGCGAACCTAAGCAAAACGAAGCATTCTTTACCCCTGATTCATTCTGGAAGAATATTGCGCTGCAGCAATACTTTGCGGACTATGAGATAGAAGTTAGTTCTCCAAGATTCGTGGATTCGTCGTCATTATTTAGTCAGAATAATTATCTAGAGATAACACAAAGCTCAAGAGCATTGATTGATCAAGCGGAAGATGGCAAGATTGTATATTCATACCTTGAAAGAGCGATCCAGATCTTTGGAAATAATGGAGAGCCCTCGCAGTACCAAGACGAGTTTCCAGACACCGTTTCCATACAAATCAAGCCCCTTGATAATATCAAGGCACTTTCAGATGATCTCGGATATGTCACCAATACACTTCAAGCCTATGAAAACGTTGTCGACAAGCTGAGAAATAGTTTTGATATTGAAAAAGGCTTTTCTATTGACGGAAAATTATTTAGCACAGATGTGACGATAACCTTGCTAAATCAAGAAATTCTGCTTTCTTCGACTGGATTCAAAGGCTTCACACGGGATATGGCGAAGCAAATCGCCGAGCAGAATCAAACCATATATGCAGAAACCGAGGTATATTTTTACCCTGTCGATCGTGATGGTAGGCCCACGCTGTTTAGCGAAGATGAGAAAATCCACAAACTAACTAGGTCATTCAAGATCAGACAATCCAGCCTGGTACAGGGCTGGTTTCAAGATGGCCTCTTCATCGTAGATACAACCATTAATACACCAGAGCCATACGCCAGCAAACCTACTTATCAACAAGCATTTGCGTTTACCCATTCAGGAATTTTTGTTGGAGCTTTTGAAGAAGACTATGAATATGCATATGGAGATCCAGATCCATACAGGTCGACAGAATATTCGCAATGGTTTTATGACTCATCTAAATTCGATCAAAATCTTTTTGATGACTACTCAGATCAATATAGCAGTTTTGGCATAGCCAGCACTGCACCTCTATTCTTGGGATATGAAGGCAATCAACTTGGTTTTGACTGGCTTACCCAGAACAATCGCGAGTGGGTCGATGCAGTATCCCCATTTATTGGTAGTAGCGCTCCTCACCTAGGCCTCAATCAAGTCTATATTGCCATGGAAGACTGCGATATCTTGACAGGACTTGGCAAGGATCTAATCATCCTTGCTGATGACATCAACAATGAAGGCGTAGATGCTGTGCCGCGATTGCTTGATTTTGATCCAGTCCACGACAAAATACTACTGCCTAGCGATATCTTCACGTCACTTGCAGGAGATAATCCTGGCGCCATTTCTTCCAATAGGTTCTCTGCAAGCACTCGGGCCACTGAAAGCACTCATCGAATTATTTTCGATGCCACCACTGGTCATCTCTTTTATGATTCAGATGGAAATGGATCGGCATCGCAACAATTGATTGCCACATTCTCAAACAGTCCAGCACTAAGTACTGACAGCTTTCTAATAGGGTAAGCAGATAACTTCTGTCTTGCCCACATTTCAAAACAATCTAGATCAGCATACTGATTTCCAGTTCTTTCGCAACTAGCCAATTTCCATATAAGCTATCTGCTTATAAGCTTTCCCCGACTTTACATCTCCGTACCAATCACTAGATGGGTTGGAGAGTGGCTATCGCTTCCTCTTCTTCACCCACTCCCATTCCACCGCGACAGATCTGGGACACCAGCCAGACCAACTTGCTGTCATCGACAACCGCACCGTGGTCACCGACTCCTTCAACTGGAGCCCCTCAGCCGCCCATCAGAGCGCCGAAACCCTGCTGGTGTTTGACTCGCCCATGCTCGCCGAGCACTTCACCTCTGAAATCAATCGGCTCTGGAAAGGCGCTGAGCTCGGAATCACCGAGCGGCCTCAACGCAAACAGGAGCGGCAACGCAACCGCTGCGGCAGTGGGGTGCAGAGGGGATAAGCGGGGTACAAGGAAAAGAATGGTGGGACTTCTCAGCGTTGGCACCGTTGGCTACCGAGGAGGCTTGGCGGCTCGGACACGGATGCGTGATCCGGAGAAACGCCTACCCGCCGTTGCTGGTGAATCCGTCTGGGAGCAGCTGGCCGTCTGTAGGTCAGCCCACACCCCAGCCCACAGGGGCCCACAGCGGAACTCCCAGCCCACCCATGGCCCACACCCCTCTACAAAGGTAAGAAAATATGGCTTCTGATTCCTCCAAAACCATTGTTGTTACTTGCTAAAGCGACAAGATCCAAGCCTGCGACTCAGTGCTCTACAAGCTCTTCCTCGACAAGTGGGATGGCCAGACCTCCGTGGTGCCGGCCCTGCCGGGTACGGCTGGGGGGAGCGGCAACTCGGTGATCGTCAACGGACGGCGCTGATGCTGGCTTGAATCAGCCAGTCTTGAGCAACTGCGCAGGCCAGCAATGTCAACTTTCCTAGTTACCGGCAGCAACCGCGGCATCGGCCTCGAGTACTGCAGACAACTACAGGCCCGCGGCGATCAGGTGATCGCCGTCTGCCGCACGCCTTCGCCGGAACTGGAGGCGCTGGGGGTGCGCCTCGAGGCGGGGATCGAGCTCACCACTGAAGAGGATCTTGATGCTCTGGTGCAACGGCTAGCTGGCCAGCCGCTTGACGGGGTGATCCTCAATGCCGGCATCCTCGAAGGCAACCGCCTGGAGAATCTCGACAGCGACAGCCTCAGGCGCCAGTTTGAGGTGAATGCCCTGGCGCCCCTGCGGCTCGTGGCCGCCCTGCTGCCGAATCTGCAGCCCGGTTCAAAGCTTGCGCTGATGACCAGCCGCATGGGCTCGATTGACGACAACAGCTCCGGCTCCTCCTACGGCTACCGGATGTCAAAGGTGGCGTTGAACATGGCGGGGCGATCCCTGGCGATCGACCTGCGGTCCCGCGGCATCGCTGTGGCACTGCTACACCCGGGGCTGGTGCGCACCCGCATGGTCAACTTCAACCCCCAGGGCATCAGCCCCGAGGAGGCGGTGCGGGGCCTGCTGGCCCGCATTGATGCTCTCAGCCTGGCAACCAGCGGTGGCTTCTGGCACGCCAACGGCGAGGTGCTGCCTTGGTAATGCCGCTCAAGCGCCCAAGCTGACGACGCCGCGCCGGTGAATCTCGCTGGCGTAGTCGGTCCAGACCCCCTGGCCCCAGTAACGAAAGCAGCTCGTTTCCAGCAGCAGCAGATGCAGCAGCGCCTGCTGGTAGGGCTGGGTCTGGGTAACTGAGGGATCGGCCGCCACCAGGGGATCGAAGTGCTGGTGAAAGGCGGCGCTGAGGCTGGTCATCGGCTCCAGCACGTTGGCGTAGCCCTCCACCCAGCTGAGATTGTTGGTCCAGGAGGCACCGGCCATCGAGAAGGAGGGATCACGGGCCTGGAGCTCGGCGATGGCCGCCTCAACATCTGCAGAGTTGGGTGACTCGCCCAGCTGCTGCCAGAGCTTGTGTTGCTGCACCGCCTGAATCGGCGGAAAGTCGCCGCTAGACAACCCGGCGGCCTCGAGCAACTCAAGATATTCGCTGCCATTAATCGCCACCGTAGATGCCGCTGTGGTCGCGCCACCGCCCTCGGCGGCGATGCGCTGGTGGGCCTGGATGAAGGCCTGGGGGAATTCGTTCATCATCACGCCACCGTTCTCGCCATCGGCTATCTGGGAGACGAGGGCCGGCACGGACTTGCCGCCAAGGGGTATGGGGCCACGCCCCAGGGCTTCGTAGTAGGGCTGCATCTGACCCACCAGCTTGGTGTCGGAGCCCTGGGTTTTGATCAGCGCCGTGATCGAGGCCAGCTCACCGCTGGAGCTGCGTGCCACCAATTGGTTGGGCACCAGTTTCTGCTCCTGGCTGAGGGCCGAACCATCGGGATTTTCAACGCTGTGCTCCTGCACCAGCAGCCAGCGGTAGCCGCATTCCCGCAGGGCCTTGATGAATTCGTAGAGCGTGTCTGGGTGATTGGGCAGATGCATCTCCGGCGGCGAGAAACCCTTCACCCGCTGCAGGGCCGCATCACCAAACATGGCCGCAAAGTGATGCTGCCAGGCCAGGATCTGCAGCTTGAGATCGGGGATTGGCGTGGAGGGGGCTACGGCATGGCTCCAGAAGGTGCCGAGCCACTCCACATGGGGTTGAAGGGCAGGATCACAGGCCAGCCGCTGCAGCGCCTCGAGGATGTCATGGCGACCCATCTGCTGGAATCCCCACAGCAAATTGCCGGAGTAATCCAGCATGATCCGCGGATTGGCGCCCTCCGCAATCAACTGGGGGAGGATGTCGGCCAAACGCCGATAGCAATGGGCGAAGGCTTCAGCGTTGTGGTTGTCACCCTCGCCGGGATGTTCAACCATGTATTGGAGGTGGGAGATCAGCTCTCCATTGACACCGGCTGGAATCGTGGGCTGGTGCATGTGCAGGGCACAGGCGAAGCCTGAACGAAGATGCTCTAGCTGGAGATTGGTGGTTGGCAGAAATACAGGCTGCTGCTGCTGCACCAAGTCGAGAATTTCGGCTTCGCGGCCAGCGATCGGCGGCAGGGAGGAGTTGCTCACAGGTTTGAGATAGTCAAAGAGTGGCAATGCGCTGGCGAATCAGCGGCACTGATGAACTTGCAAGCTGCTGAGAAAGAATGGTTTGACCGCGCTCCCAAGCAGATCGGCGCGACAAAAGCTCCAAATCATCAAACCAAGCCGACTTGGTCATCTGGCCAACATGCAGGCGTATGTGATAGACGTAATCAGAAATAAGTACGCCTGGAGCACTACTTGTAACTGCGATCATCATGCCTACATCTTCACCTTGTGGCAGGCCCATCCAGCCACCGACACGCTTGAGTAGGGCAGCCTGCACAAGCAGGGTTGTTGGCCCCAGGGGAATGCTGTCATGGGGGGATGGCCAGGCTCGCCAAACATCACCCGCTAGGCATGGCCCAGCGGCCACGATGGCAGGATCATTCTTGAGATCGTCAGTGCAATAACCGGCTGCCCACTGGGCCCCTGCCTGGCCATTGATTGCGGCCAGGCGCTTGTCGATGGAATGGGGGTAAAGCCAGTCGTCGTCGTCAGCACTGGTGATCCACTCACCCCGAGCAACAAGCAGGCCAAGATTGCGCGCTGCCGCCTGACCAATCGGGCGAGCAGAAGCAATTACTGTGGCATTGGCGGCAAGCTCGGCAGGTAGGGCTTCGAGGTCGTTGCCATCAACGACAATCACATGTTCAATACTGCAATTATTTTCGTTCAGGCTACGATTGAGGTTGCTCAGCATAGGCAATCGATCAGGCAAAAGCCTGGTCGGAGTAATGACGCTAACGGTCGTCAAATTAATTGAATTATTGCGAGCTCTTCCATCCTAGTCGACTTTGGAGCCCCCAAGCCCTTTGCTCCATGATCAAATAGGCAAAATCCGAATGATTTGACCATGAAAACTGATCAAATCAAACTTTCCAAAACCTGACCGCAAAAGCGCCCCGCACGGATGTCGCCCTGGACCTTTGCGCACCACCAGGCCTGCGGCATCCTGGGTTGAGACCTTGATCTACCAGCGGTGGAAGCTGCCCAGCTGCGCGCCTTGTTCAACAAGCCCTACGGCGCCCCCGGCCCGAGCGAGGCGCAATGGCGGCAGCTTTACGCCGAGGACGTGCACTTCAGCGATCCCACCCAGGAGAGAGATGGCATTTCGGCCTACATCAAAGCCCAGGAGGGCCTGCTGAAACGCTGTGACGACACCTACCTCACCCCTGGCGCGATTGCGATCGAAGCCAATTCGGCCTTCGTGGAGTGGGAGATGGGTCTG
This sequence comes from Cyanobium sp. WKJ7-Wakatipu, assembly GCF_024345355.1. Taxonomy (NCBI): domain Bacteria; kingdom Bacillati; phylum Cyanobacteriota; class Cyanophyceae; order Synechococcales; family Prochlorococcaceae; genus Cyanobium; species Cyanobium sp. WKJ7-Wakatipu. The sequence continues at coordinate 8,607 of NZ_JAGQAY010000039.1, read as the reverse complement.
AAGATCAAGGGCATTGAGTTTGTGTATCCAGGCACCTCCCGGCTGCTTTTCAACAGCGAGGGCAAGATCTGCGACCACCGCGACTACTTCGACTTCGTGGGCCCCACCTTCGGGCCGGTGCCTGTGCTCGGCGGCTTTGTGCGCTGGCTTTACAAGCGCTTTGTGGGCTGAGGCAGCTGCAGGAGCCGTGATGCGCCCTTTCTCCACACTCGCGCTGCTCGCCTTGGCTACGGGGCTGTTCGGCTGCGGCGCCAACAAGCAACCCAAGCCAGGACCGGCCGCCGTTACCGGTCCCATCCGGATCGAGCTCGACCCAAAGGATCCCTCCAGGAGCTTCGGTGTGCTGCCACGGGGCGAGGACCGCACCACTTTTAAAGTGGGTTTCGGCCGCAACGGCATCACCTGCGCCGGCAGCCGCTTCGAGGAGGGCTACACACCCCTGGGCCGCTTCCGGGTGAATGCCATCCTCAGCGGCAACACCTTCGTGATGGATCCCGCCCTGATCGCCAAGTCGGGCAAGAGCGAAGCCGAGCTGCGCAAAACGCTTTTTGGCAACATGAACGCCATCGACTTCGACGGCGATGGCGAAAACGGCGAATACGGCAGGGGCTACGTAAGCCTGGAGCCCGTGGACAGCGTCAAGCAGCCCTTCGCTTTCAACACCTACGACGGCAAGTTTCGCTGGTACAGCTTCGCCATTCACGGCAGCAACAACGACAAACGCATCGGCCAAAAGGTGACCGGCGGCTGCGTCAACGTGGCCGAGCCAGATTTGAAGCTCCTGCTCTCAGCCGTGAAACTCGGCGATGAGGTGGTGATCAACGCCGCTGGCGGCAAGTGTGTTCAAGACGAACAGCTGTAGTGCGACACCCCCCCGGCGTTGAAGAACTCCCTGGGCTTGAGGCGGTCGTAGGTCGCCGCCAGCTCCGCTGAGGGCGCGTCGTAGGGATGGCTGAACACCGCTTGCAGCTCCTGAAGCAAGGCGGTGTCGCCCTGCTCCGCCTGTTGATAGGCCGGTGCAATCAGCCACTCGCGCCAGGTGATGGCGGGGTTGCAGCGTTTCATGGCGGCGGATGTCTCGACGAGGTCGCCAATCTGGGCACGCCAACGCTCCAGCCAGCCGCTCCATGCCGCATCGAGGCCTTCCGAACTCGGCTCATAGAAGCTCTGCTTCAGGGCTGAGAGGTGCTCGGGGGTGGTGACAGGAATCTCCGACAACCTTCGGAAGAAGATCGTGTAATCAGCCTGGGAGCGCAGCATCAACTCCAGCAGCTCATTCACCAAGGCGGCATCAGGGGCAGCCAGGCCCAGCTTGCGGGCCCACATCGCCTCGAGCTCCTGGTTCATGGCGCCGGCAAAGCCGTCACGGATGGAATCCAGCTGGGCCAGGGCCTCGCTGTTGTCAGCCAGCAGGGGCCGCAGGGCCGACCAGAACATCTGGTAATTGGCTCCAGCAGCCACGGGTTGGTTGAAGAAGCTGAAGTGCTCGCCGCCTCCGGTCCAAGGCTGGAAGCCGGGATCGAAGCGTTCGCAGAAGCCAAACGGGCCGTAGTCGAGGGTGTAGCCACCGGCGGCGCAGTTATCGCTGTTGAAATTGCCCTGGCAAAACCCCACCCGCATCCAGTGGGCCACCAAGGCAATCAGCCGCGTGCGAAACAGGCCGGCCAGCTCCAGCACCTGGTCGCCGAAGGCCAGGCTCGGATCGATCTCCGGCCGGTAATTGCGCTCAATCAGGTGGGCCACGATCAGGCGCAGCTCGTTCAGCGCCTCCGGATGGGCCTGGCGGCGCAGGCGGCGGGCAAACAGCTCCAGCTGACCCACGCGCAGAAACGACGGCGCCACGCGGGTTGTGATCGCCGCCGGATTGTCGACCAGCACGTCGGGATCAAACGAGGTGGACCCCGGCGCATACCAGGGCCGGCGGACGGTTTCAGCACCGGATCCATAGAGGGTCAAGGAGCGGGAGGTGGGAACGCCCAGGGCGTGCATGAACTCCTGGGCCAAAAACTCGCGCACGCTGGAGCGCAGCACGGCCCGACCATCGGCACCGCGGCAGTAGGGCGTGGGACCACCGCCCTTGAGCTGCAGCTCCCAGCGCTGGCCGTTGAACACGCCTTCAAACACGGAAATGGCCCGGCCATCGCCGTAGCCATTGCCGGTGCCAAACGGACACTGCTGGATGTATTCAGCGCCGTAGATGGAGAGGGCATAGCCGGTGGCCCAGCCGTAGGGGCGCATCGGCTGCCGCGCCACGCTGATGTCGCCGGAAAACAGCCGCAGGAAGGCCTCGTCGTGGGCCAGGGAGTCGCTTAGGCCCAGCTCCTGGAACAGGCTGGGGCTGTGCGCCAGATAGGCAGGTACTGGCAGGGGCGTGGGTGTGACCGGCACGTAATGGCCCGAGAACACCTGGCGGGGGCGGTGATCGTGGCCATCCAGCGTGGCCTGGGGATCCGGCTGCAGCGACTCCAGCAGCGAATAATCAGCCCGTTGCGCGAACTCAGCGAAGGATGTGATCGGAGTGGTGCTCACGGGGCTCGCGGGTTCTGGCCGGCAGGGATCAGTGGAGGCTAGGGATGGAGGCCTCAGCTTGAGGGATTGGGCCGATTGAGCAGGTCCTGATCGAGGGCGCGTCAACTGGCGTCCCAAGGCTCAGACGACAAACCCGAGGATTTGCCCAACAACCGCCAACACCTCCTCCAGCTGGGAGTCCTGCAGTCGCCCAATCGGATGGGGACGAGCGCCCCTGGCGCGCCAGTCGAAGGATTTGAGTTGCTGGCACAGCACATAGCTGTGGGCGTCGGGCCGATCGGGGATGGGGCCCAGCTCCACAGCAAGGGTGGAACCACGGTTGTAGGGCGCTGAAGTCATGGCGCAGCCCACCACTAGGCCCACCTTGGTGTGGAAGGAAGCTGTGGACAAGACGGCAAAGGGATGGTGATCCTTCATCTCCCGACCAGCCTGGGGGTTGTGGTCGATCCAGATCACGTCGCCGCGATCGGGCACCCAGCCCTGAACCACTTGGCGAGGACTCACTCGGTGACCTCAGCACCGAGCGGATGGAAGGCCATTGCTTCGGTGGGTTCGCCAGCCATGGGCTCGTACGCTGCCAGCCGCTCTGCCAGAGACAGGCGTCGCTGCACGGGCCTGATCATCACGCCTCCCTCCACAACGGAGAGTTCCACGGCCTGATCCTCCTGCAGCTGAGCCTCCCGGGCGATGGATGCGGGCAAGCGGATACCGAGGCTGTTGCCCCAGCGGCGCAGGGCCTGCCGGGAAGGGGTGGCGGCCATGAGAATCTGACGTATAAACATTAGGATAAACGCCCTAGGTCGATGGGGCGGCACAGCAGCGACCAGAGCCGAGTTGGCTGCAGACGCCTCACGCCCGCGCCAGAAGGGATCCGAGCAGGGGCGCTTACCTGACGGGCCGCCCAAAACCACACCTGGTCCAAGCACCCTGCTGCCGCCACCATCGCCTGGACGCGTACATCGCCAAGCAAATACGGTGTCAAAGCTCGGACACCACTCTCCTGACAAACCCTTAGGTCGCTGGGATCGCCCCCGCTCAACTCATCTGCTTCTGAATTTTGCCCAGATAGGCCGGCATCATGTGATCGCTGATCAGGGTTGTGAATCCTTCCTGGCTCTGGGGGCCGCTCTGGTGGCGCAAGCGATCCTGCAGCCCTCCGAGTTCGTCTTCGCTAAGCATGACGCCGCTGCCGCCCACAGCACTGTTGAAAGCCGCTTCCTGAGCGGCTGCGTTGCTGACCAGACTGCCTTTACTGTTGAAGTGAAGCAGATTGCCGGCGTGCCGGTATCCCGGCGGCACCCGCGGCACGATGTCGGAATCGTTCACTAGGCGGTGGTAATGGCCTCCCAGCGCCTCGGCCAGCTGGTCGAGGGCGCGATCGCGGGCCACGGCAGGCTGGCCGTAGGTGTAAAGAGCTCGCAAGTTGCTGCTGGCAGCCCAGCTGGCGGCGGCCAGGGCTGCGATCGCCCCGCCCAGGCTGTGGCCTGTCACCAGTAAGGGCAACTGTCTGTGGGGAGATATCAAGCGTTCCAGTTGGGGCCGCAGCGCCTCAAACTGCTCCCAGAAGCCGGCATGTACCGAACTGCCCAGCTCATTCACCGCCTTTGGTATCACTTTCAGGTTGCTGAGCCAATCGGCTGTGCTCTCGGTGCCGCGGAAACACACCAGCACCAGATCGGAGCAGGCAAACCCCTGGGCCGCATCCTGCTCGACAAAATCACAGTTTTGGAAGCCCCAGGCTTGGAGCTGTCTCTCAACTTCCACCTCGGGGTTGTAGGCCAGTTGACTAGCCAGGGCCAGCGAAAGGGCAGCAGGCCAGTTGAACACTGGACTGGAAAGGGAGCTGAGCTTGAAATCTGCAGGCGTGGGTGCTGCCGCTGCCGGCGTTCCACGGCGTCCGAATAGCCCCCAGCCCTCCTCGACAGTTTCGGGTAGTGGTTCTGGGACAGGGGCTGAGATTTGAGCGGCCGCTGCCGATTGGGCCAGCGGGGCGCTGGCACCGAGGGTGGGAGTTCCGAAGCTCACGCTTACCTGCAGGGGGATCGTCCAGGTGGCTGAGACGCCCGCGGCCAGTGGGTTGGCCACTTCACCCTGTAGCAGCTCCGACTCGTGCTGCTTGGCGACGACTGGGGGCAGGGTCATCGGGCCGCTCAGTCGTGGTCGCATCGGAGGTGTTGCTGCCAACAGCTTTTGCCGCATGGCTTCGGCCGCCGCAGGCAGCGGCTGGTTGCGAATGTGACGCACCAGGCGGCTCACGCGCACCCCTTCATTCGCCTCCCAGGCAATGCGCTGTTCCCCCATCCACTCCTGCCAGAGCCGCCCGTCGCTGGTCACCACCTGCCCCTGTTCGTTGCGCTTCGGCACGCCGGAATGGTGCAGCGCCACCACCTCCCACTGGTCGTTGAAGACAGGGGAACCGGACGAGCCCGGGTCGGTGTCGGTGCGGTAGTGCAGGAACAGCTCCAGCTCATCGACAACCTGGTTGTTGCGGATCGCCAGTTGTTTCGGCTCACCGTTGGGGTGCTGGATGATGTTCACCTTCTCCCCCACCAGCAACTTGCCGCTGTCCTCGATCAGGGGAAGCCAGCCGTAGGCGTCCAGGTCACCGTTGTCGACCACGGCCACGAGGCTGTAATCCAGTTCCCGATCGGTCAGGAAGAACTCCTGTGGCGCCAGGGCGAAGCATTGGGTGGCCTGCAGCTCGCCACTGGCCTCCTCCTGGAAATTGAACTCCACCTTGGACTGGCGGGCCTGTTCGGCATCGGCCAGCACATGGTGGTTGGTGAGCAGCAGCCGGGGGCAACCAGGAAGCCGGTACCGAAGCCCTCGCTGGCGCCAGTCCCACCGCCGATATGAACCCGCCCCACGGCCTGGGCAACCCGCAGACCCTGCTCGAAGAAGCGAAGGCCAATCAGGTCATTGGTGTTGAGCACCCGCTCCAGGGCCCGCGGAAATGCCCCCGGGGTAGCCCCGGGGCCCTGGGGATCAAAGTGCAAACCCTCCCGTCGCAGGGAGTCCACCCGCTCCGGATCGGCATGCAATCGGCGCAGGCGCTCACGGATCAAGTCGGGGGTGTTAACAGAGATGCCGAAGATGTCGCGGGCATCGATCCGAGTGATGTTGCCTTCCCGCTCAGAGGCCCGCTCTCGGTAGCGCTGTTCGGTATCGGTGACCGGACCAAGAATGGGCATAGCTAGAAGAAGCTCTGCCATCACCGTAAGCACAGAACATAGGTTCGTCAGCAGGGCTTACCGCCTCCGTTGCAGTTTCAGCTTGGCCTAAAAGTTCTCTCACCATCTTGAGAACCTGCATGTGCACCAGGAAGACCCACTTTCGAGCTTGTTCAGGGTCATTTCGTTACAGGGTCTACGGGGGCTGCTTGAAGGCAGCACTGGTGAAACACCTCCTCCAAACGCTCAAGATCAGAAGCGGGCATTGTTTGTTTGCATAGATAGTTTCATTCGCTCCAGCCTTCTGAATCTTGTTGTTAGTCTTAAAGCGGCTGCGTTCTCAATGAACGCCCGGACAATATCCTTTAAGAGAAGATCCCGTCATGCGTGACCCTCGCGAAGAATGGCGGCGTTTCGACGCCGAAGCGATTCCGAGCAAGGACTCCACGCCGCAGCTCGACTCGTTCCTGCACGAGATGAATACCGAAGCGGCGGGCCGGCCGCTCATGCTCCTCGACGTGGGCTGCGGCAGCGGGCGGCTGAGTCTGAGGCTCTTCGAGCAGGGGTTTTCCGTGCTCGGCGTGGACATCAACTCGGGCGCACTTCACGCCGCAGAGCACAACGCAGGGTCCGCCGATACCGTTGGCCGCTCGCTGCGATTTGCAGTGGCCGACTTCGCCGAGGATGGCTCGCCGCAGCTCGACGGCGGGCCGTTCGACGTGGTCGTCTGCCAACTCGTGATCTCGATCATCGGCGACATGCGCCATCGGGCAAACCTCCTCAGGCATGCGCGAGAGAATCTCCGGCCCGGTGGTCGGATCTTCCTGTCGGCCTCGGGCGTTTCCGACACGATCAACGCCGGCTACGCGCGGCTCTACGCCGAAGACCTTCTACTGACCGGCGAGCGATACACCTACCTCTCGCGAAACGACAGTGGCAAGGTGCTCTACATGACCCACCACTTCACGGTGGACGAACTAACGAACCTCCTCGAAGCGGCGGGGTTCGACGAGATCAGCGTGGTGACGGAAAGGGAAACAAGTAGTCGCCGACCAGACGAGGCGGCCTACTTCCTGTACGCCACGTGCCGGTCGAAGCAATGATGCCCGCAGCTGTGCATCCCCTTTGCTCTGGCTAACGCTCGCCATCACCTGCACGCAAATTGATATTGGCTATGATTACCTATCAATTACCTCACTGAACATTGGAATCTGGGGGGCAATCTGCACTGTCCCTGCCTTCTCAACGGCGGTAACACCGCTGACGATCTTGAGCTGGTCGAGATTCATCTCCAAAGCCTTGCCGGTGATCATTCCGAGATCTTCCAGTGGCTCGGCAGTTAATTCGAGACCCCGTATCTGGAGTTCTGAAGCGATCTGTTTGAGATTTGCTTTGCGGTCTTCAGCAACGGTAACGATGACTTCGATTTTGGATTGAGCGAGATCGTCCATGGTCGGCTCCTCTTGAAATGGCCGCCGGCTGAGCTGCCCCGAAGGGAGCTTCATCAGCCGACGGTCCGTTACTTCAAGTTACTGGTTTTCGGTGTACTGAAAGTTGAACACAACAGCTACGGGGCCTGGACCAGGCCACGGCCGACATCGACAATCGGCAGCGACAGCGCGCGGGAGTTGGCGATCAACCTCAGCCACAGGGCAGCGCCGCGGGCACCGGTGGCTTGCGCCCAAAGAGCAGCGATCCCGGCGACATGGGGCGTCGCCATACTGGTCCCGCTGATGGCCCGGTACCGGGTTGGCATCGGCCAGGAGGAATAAACAGCGACGCCCGGAGCCGCAATGTCGACGGCCGAGCCGGCGACGCGCGCCGTGTCGCGGGCAGAAAAGTTTGCCATCCGCAGGTTGCCGTCCAACGCCCCTACGGCCATGAAGGTCCTGCTGTTGGACGGGCGACCGACGAAGCCAAAGTTGCCAGCGGAGCGGTTGGCGTTGTTGCCTGCGGCGGCGACGATCAGGCTGCCGGCGTTCAGGGCGCGTTGGCCGGCAGTCTCGTAGAAGGTAGTGGTGGTGGGTACATTCGCGCCGAGCGACATGGAGATCACATGACACTTGTTGGCGATGGCCCAGTCGATACCTGCCAGGATGCCGCCGTCAACGCCGCTACCCTGATCGGATAGGACCTTTCCGATGAAGATATTTGCCTTGTGAGCGATGCCATAGCGAGGGCCGACCGCTGGCTTAAATGCCCCGCAGGCCGTTCCGGTGCAATGAGTACCGTGGCCGTGGCCGTCGTTGGCACTGACTACGCCGGGGATGAAGGAGCGCGATACAACTGACCGGCCAATAAAGTCCGGGTGTGCCAAGAACAAGCCGGTGTCGAGCACAGCGACTTTGATGCCCTGGCCAGTGAGCCTGGAAATCGCAGACCGGGTGGCTATGAGGCCCCAGGTATGGCTCGGGCTGTCGACGAATCCAGCAGCTTCAATCAGATCGGCATACTCCTCGCCACCTGGAGGGGTGGTGGCCGCCGATGTGTAGAGGCTCTGGGCGCAATCCCGGAAGCCGCGCATGTAATCGAGGGAAAATGCCCTCAACTCACTTAGGGCATACACAACACCCTCTGGCTCGACCGAAAGGATCGCGGAATCCTCGCCGGCCTCCATCGCAAGCATTCCGGCAGCGTCGGGCGGAACGTTGACTACGGCCATGCCGAGATTGCCCAGAACGGCTCCTCCTTCGGCAGGAACCTGGTCCATGTCAATTCCGGACTCGGCAAAATCTCCGCTTCTCAGCAGATCGGCCGAACGGATGCCTGCACGATTTTCTAAAGGGTACCTCGAAATTTACGAGATTTGCCAGCCTCTGATCACCATAAAAAAATGCCTTTCGGCATCGTCGCAGCAGATCATAAGTGCTCAAGCAATGCAATATTGTCGGCAAATTGATTCGTACTG
>NZ_JAGQAY010000038.1:0-16352 GCF_024345355.1 Cyanobium sp. WKJ7-Wakatipu | reverse complement strand
GCTTTGCAACTCTTTGTTGTTCGTCCCAGAAACCTCGCTGGCCCATGGAAAGCATGTAATCTTGAAGCCTTAGTATAATTCAAATTCGGTCGCTATCAAGCGGTCTTGCGATTTTTCGAGGTGCCCTCAATAAGCCAAGCAATGCTCCCCATGAGGAGAGACACTTAATTCCAAATATACTTTACCCCCTTTACCCCCTAGGCGCGGTTGCTCTCTTGACTGCTCTCTTTGTTGCATTCGCGTCTGGCATCAACCCTGCGTCGGAAAATATTACACCTGACAAGGGTACCGATAAAGATTCGGAAGCCAGCTTTGAAGTGCAGGAATTATCTGCAATGCTAGTTCAAAACCAAGCAGGCTTTAAAAATGCACGACTAGTTTGCGAGTTAGATAATATTGCTAATAGATTTAAATCTCTTTCGTCTGAGGCGTCTAGCTTGAAAGCGTTAGAAGTAAAAGGCCAAGCTGATGTTGGTGCTAAAATAGCGGTTGAAAGAATCTCTCAAATCAATCAGCCAGGAAAAGCGGAATACTGGGAAAACTGTTCTGTTGGCGTTGGATATGATTTTTATGACAATTACACATGGGATATTGGGTCAACCTACAGAGGTACCATTTTTGGAGTTGCGAAAAAAGACTGCAAGAGCCCGGCCCTTGAACTTCAATTTGCAGCCGATTCTCAATATAAAAAAATTCTCTTTTCGAAGTGGGTATTATTTAGTCCTAGTCCTGATACTGGAATAGCTCAAAGTATTCCATTTGAGGTGCCCGCTAGTAGCCTGAATGGCGTCTCTGCAGTGTGGCCCCGCGTTGCAAGTGTTGCATGTAATCACGCTTCTTGAGATTTTCCTTAATCGGTCTGGACTTTGCTTTGGCTTTTTGTGCTTTAACTAAATGTGAGCCGACAGCAAAGGAATCCGCGGATTTTACTTAATGTTTAAACTCCCTAATGCGTTTACTGTCGCTGGCCAGCCTCTTGCAATAGTCTTGATTTGTCTGCGTTTATTCTGCTCTCTGTATTGACATGGACTCATTGCTCTCTATACTTCTGTTGCCTCTTGGGGAAACATAGCTGGCACTAGTCAATGCCTCATTCCTCCTTTATCCTAGCATCTCATGATTGACACAGTTTTTTCCCAGCTATTGCAACGCTTGGTCAACAGTGGATTCGACAGGCTTAAGGTTAGCAAAGATTTTCTCATCCTGAAGCGACTAGCCCACGAGCGAATCTGTAGAGAGCTTTTTTGGAATTTAGAGTGCATCAGCAACAGCCGTCCTGACGAACGCTCTGTTTATTTATCATTGATGCGCACTGACGCGTTTGATGATCTTGTGAAACTTGGAGCCCCTATGGACGATATTTTTGGATCTCATGTCACCGCCCTTATCGGGCCGCCTGCTTCTGCTCTTTCGAAGCAATTAAGGAGGCGACTGAAGGGCGTCGACCTCTTATCTCATCTTCTAGATCGCACCTACAATAGAATATGGATGCTTCGTCACCGAGTAACACATGGTCTTGAGCTGGGAGATATTTCTTATCTTCGCCAATTATTAAAACTGAGCCTCGCGGAGACCACCAATTTTCGCGATGCATGTATTGATGGTCGTCCGATTGCAAACAGGAATCCTGGTCAACCTATGACGTTTATTGCTGATAGTGATTCGGCTGTTTGGTAAAAGAGACTGGATAATTCCAGACTATAGATGTGCTCCCGCTGCAGGTGGTGACGGACTTTGATCGCGCCCTTCAGGGCGGGCACTGCTGGAATCGCAACCGTCGGTACAGCTGTCGGAGGGGTTGTCGTTCTGGTTTTCCCAGGCCACCGGCAAAGTATTGGCATGGGCTGGGGCCTCAGGAGCCGGCCGTGTCGATGAGAAGGTTTACCGCCAGGGAGCGGCCTCGGTGAGGACCGCATGATCTGCATTGATCACGGCTAGCCGCTACCGCTCGATTCCCTTGATTTGCTCGGCTCTGCCTCCCAGGCATCCACGAACTGCTGCCAGCTTTCCGCTGTGAACGGTGCCTGGGGCTGCGGGAGTGGTTGTGGTTATGGCGGCAGATCCTTTCCCCTGCTTTTGCCGCTCCAGGTCCTCTACGTTCAGAACAGCGCATCTCATCGATATGGCTCCTACCTGCAGGTTTCAGAAGATCCGATCCAGAGGGGCTTTGGCAGCTGCAGTTGGCTTGTTATTGCTGTCGCTTAGACCCGCGCTCGCTTTGCCTGGCGAGAGTGGAAGTGAGCTCGTGCGGAACTGGCGTTCGGCCACTCACATCCTCCCCAGACCTAAAGCGGACCCGAAGTATACAGATGGCTATCCCGACCTCAGCTCCCAGGGGACAGCAGCAGGTGGAAGACTTGCCTTCAGCGTGTTCCTGAACAGCAGCGGTATTTCTGAAACTGAAACCATTGACTACAGGCCAGAGGCGTGCGAAAGCGAGCCATATCGCTGCTCTGGAAAGGTGATCTTCCAGAAAAGCGGTAATGACCTGGGTCACCTGCTGATCGCTGAGGTCCTTGGACCAGAAGTCCTAGAGGACTTTGTTGGCTCAGATGTCCTGAGAACAGTGAACGAGCCAGGAGAAGGTTCAAGTCAGGTCAGCGTGTTCTATGCCGGCCAACGCTTCAACTACACCACCTGGGTTCACAGTGAGCCGGGAAGGACAAGGGCGATCTCCCACTTCAGTGTGCTGGAGAAAAACGATGCGGAGCTCCGCAGTCGCATCCGATTGGCTGAGACCTGCTCCAACCCTGCAATGAGAAGTGATCCTCTCTGCAGTGCTCCTTGAGTTAGAGCTGCGTGCTCGGCAATAGCCCCTGACCTCCCTGGGGCGCTGCCCCCTGTGCCATGGGCCTCACCTTGATCGAGGCAGCCAAATACGAAAACAGGCTTGAGCATTTAGCTGTGCTCAAGACGTTTTCAGAGGGCGAACTGCTCGCCCAGCTGCCGTTCATGAATATTGCCGGCAGCGGCCTGTTTTATTCCGCTGAACAGGAGCTGCCATCTGTTGGCTTTCGCGCTGTCAACGAGGGCTATACCCAGAGCTATGGCGTGGTGGACCAGCGCGCAGAAGCGGTGCACCTATTTGGTGGTGACGTGGATGTGGATCGCTCGATCGTTGACCTGATGGGCCCTGAGGCCCGTGCCAGCCAGATCGAGATGAAGGTGCGCTCCATGCGGCTCACCTTGGAGGCAACGGTGATAAATGGCGATAGCAGCGCCAACCCCAGGGCATTTGACGGGCTCAGTAAACGCCTGCAGCCAGGCGATGCGATGGCAATCGACAACGCAGGCAATGGCGGCAGTAGCAGCGGTGGAAGTGGCAGCACTGCTCCTGGTGCACCGCTTGATTTCGATCGCCTCGATGAGTTGATTGATTCGGTGAATGCCTATGGCGGCAGCAAGGTGCTGGTGATGAGCAAGGCGATGCGCCGTCAGCTCAATGCCCTGGCCCGCGCCTCCATTGGCGGCGGGGTGTATCAGACCAGTACCAACTCCTTCGGGATGACGGTGCACCGCTACCAGGACTGCGAGCTCGTAACGGTTGACCGCGATGCCCAGGGCATTGAGGTGATGGGTTACGACGAGGCGGGCGGCACCAGCTCGATCTACTGCTGCACCTTTGGTGACCAGGGTGTCACGGGTTTGCAGGGCCCCTTCCAGGGTCGCTATGGCATTTCGGTGCGGGACCTAGGCGAGGTACCTGATGCCCCGGTGTTCCGTACCCGCGTCGATTGGTACGTGGGCTTTGCCGTGCTGCAAAGCCGCGCTGCTGGACGCCTCTTCAACATCACCCCTGCAAATTGAGCCATGAACGGCAATCCCTTGCTTGATGCGGAGACCACCCTGGTGGGCTGGACCAACCGCAGCGCCATACGCAACTTGGAGCGCACCTTTCTCTCTGGAGAAGAGGTGCTGCTTACAACCAAGCTCGATGCGGCGTCACGCTTCTCAGTAGTAGCAAGTAATCCAGGCTCTGCTGCTGCAGTTGAAATTCAGGTGTCCTTTGCTCCTGTGCTCCGTGATGGCACAACCGGTAGCTGGGTGGTTGCAGCAACCGTTGCACTGCCAGCAGAAGGGGGGCGGGTGGAGGCATTCATCAGTGGACGTGACATCCAGCTCAATGCTGCTGATTTAGCGGATGTAGACCTGCCGGCGGTTTGCTTTGCCAAAGCGGAGGTAAGCCCCGAGACCCCTGAGGGGATGCATGTGGGACTTACGGCCACTATTCCTGCTTGATGGTGACTCCTGTGCGCCATGACCTAAGTGATCCAGCCATTCCTGAGGGGATGGTGCGGATCAGTGCTGGATCAGAGCACCGCTACATCTGGCCGGTGCACCTAGGCGGCTGGCAAAGCCTGGGCTGGCAGCTGCAAGAGGCTGCAGCAGAGCTACCGGATACAGCTACTACCGGTGCGATCGATCTGGTTGCTCCGCTCGCGCCAGAGCCAGGGCAAGTAGCTCAGCCAGTGCCTGCTGTTGAACCAGCAGTAGTGCCTGAACCGAACTGGGGACCAGAAGCCGAACCAGCAGCAGAGCCCGAGCCAGAAGCAGCGACTGCTCCTACGCCAGTGCCTGCTCCAATGCCAGCGCCTGACTTCCAGCCAATGAACAAGGCGCAGATCCTTGAGCACTGCTCCAGCGTTTATGGCGTCGAGCTCGATGGCAGCCAAACCAAAACAGAGCTGGTGGAGCAGGCCACGGCACTGGCGCAGCTACCGGTTGAGTTGCTGGATGGCCCGTCACACCCTTAGGTCCCATTAGGGGCGCCATGCGAATCAGCGCCGCTTGGTGCGCGCTGGGTTTTTCATCAGACGGTCGCGCTCAGCTGCCTTCAGCCATCAACTGTTGTGCAGGCTGGCTGCTTACAGTTAAGTGATGGTTCTGCTGCCTGGCTTTTGCCATGACCGCCAGCACGCAAGAGTTGATTAAACGCATCCGCGAGCACAGCCCCCAGATGCAGGAGCGTTTTGGTGTGCGCCGTCTGCGTTTATTTGGATCTTGGGCACGGGGCTCAGCTCAGCCTGAAAGCGATGTGGATGTGCTGGTGGAGTTTGAAAACCCTGCCAGCGCCAGGCACTTCTTTGGCTTGCAATTTTTTCTGGAGGATTTGCTTGGCAGCCCAGTTGACCTGGTGAGCGAAAAGGCCCTACGCCAAGAGCTGCGACCGATGGTGGAAGCCGATGCCATCACCATCTGAGCGGCGCAGCCAGCGGGACTGGCAGCTCTATCTCAATGACATGGAAGAGTTCGCTCGCCGTGCAATCAGCTATTGCACAGAGCTCAGCCAAGACGATTTCGATGCCAATCTCCTTGTTCAAGATGCCGTATTGCGCAATATCGAATTAATAGGAGAAGCGGCGACACGTATTCCGCAGGACGTACGTGACGCCTACCCGTCAATCGCATGGAGGCAGATAGTGGCCATGCGCAATCAGCTGATCCATGGCTACCTCGGAATTGATCTGGAGATCGTCTGGGATGTGGTGCAGGTGGAGCTGCCTTCGTTGCTCGAGCAATGCGTCCAGCTGCGCGCGCATCGGCAATAGCTGTTGATCTGGGAGCGCATCCCTCGGCTCCCTGCCATCTAATGACCATTGCCATGCGCACCAGCGTTGCGATCAGCAGTGGTGGCATCAGCGCGCAGCTGATCCGCCTGCTGCCACCTGCTGGCTGTCCTGGTGAGGCGAAGTGGGTGCCGCCCAATGAGGTGCAGCGCTGGGAGCAGCTGGGGTTTGGGCGTGCGCCGATCCCAGCTGCGGAATTGGAGCTGAGCTGGCAGCCCGCTGGCCCGGAGTCGGGCGGGCTGATTCCGATCGAACTACTGCTCAACCCACGCCTGATGCCACCCAATGCGGTGACGGTGAACTGGGGCGACGGCACTGCCGAGACCCTGCCCTGGCCAGTTGGCGGCGATGGGAATGGCCGGCTCCAGCACGGCTACACCAGCCGCAGGGACTACACGATCACAACAGAGCTCACCGGCAGCGGTGTTACGGCAACGCTGCTGGTGAGCCTGGCGGGCTGCCCGATCTGGTCACCGGAACCACCAGCACCGGCTCCAGGTCCTGGTCCAAATCCTGGCCCGGGCACGGTGCTGCCCTTGATTCCTGGTGCTGGCCTAAGTGGCGCTGCTTACGACGGCAGTACAACCCAGCAGTGGAGTCTGACGCCATGGAGGGGCGGCAGCAGTGCTGGTGGTGTGCCAGCCAGCGATGGATCTAGCTCCCTATTCCTTTGCTCTGATGGCACCTGGGCCATGCCGCTAGGCGGCAGTGGTGGAACGGTTTGGTTTAACGGTGCGGGACCACCGCCGCTGACGCTCAGTGGTGCTAATCCAGGTGACTACTACCTGGACAGCCTCAGCGGCAACTTTTATGTGCTGGAGGGTTGATCGGCAATAGCGAGCAGGTCGCACCGTGAGGTGCGCACCGCAAATTCGCACCAAGGGGTGCGCGCGGCAACGTTGCAGCTGATTGATGCCCTGGAACCAGAGTTTGAACCTTGTTGGTCCTGCTGGAGCTGCAGGTGCTGCTGGAGCAAGCGGAGAACCAGGTGCTGCTGGTCCGGCTGGAGATATTGGTCCTGCAGGTGAAGTGGGCCCTGCAGGTCCGCAGGGTCCTGCTGGCCTAGCTGGCCCGGCTGGTGAAAGTGGCCCGGCTGGAGAGGCCGGCCTAGCTGGTGATGTGGGTCCTACTGGCATAGATGGTCCACCAGGAGAGCCTGGCCCTGCTGGCCTTGATGGACCCCCTGGGGCAGCTGGACCTCCTGGTGAGCCTGGCCCCACTGGAGAAGCTGGGCCAGCTGGCGCTGCCTGTAATACCGAGTTCCGCGTTGATACAGGTGTGCCGCAGTACTACTTAGCTGCAGAAGGACGCTGGGGAAACCTTGCTGTTTTGGCAGTGGCTTCTGCGCCCGCTATTGCAATGGCTGAACTGGATCCAAACCTTGAGGCGCGTTCCCTTGATTCAGCCATAAACCAAGACGGCACATCTTCTGGCGCGGGCCAATGAGCTGGCTAGAGGCGCTCAACCTTGCCGGGCCGGCTGGTGATGCTGGTGCACAAGGAGAGGTAGGAGCACCAGGCCCTGCTGGACCACCTGGCGTGGCAGGGGCAGTAGGCGAGCCTGGTGCTGCCGGTCCTCAAGGCCCGCAAGGAGTTCAAGGGCCCCTTGGCCCTCAAGGCCCTCAGGGCCCTCAAGGCGCGCCCGGGGCGCAAGGCAGCCAAGGCGCTAAAGGGCCCCAGGGACCGCAAGGCCCTGCAGGAAATCCTGGTGCAGCAGGAGCGCAAGGCGTCATCGGCCCTACTGGTGCAGCGGGGCCGCAAGGCCCTGCAGCTACTAGTGATTTCCAGGTGCTTGCTGGTGTTCCCCATGCCTATATGGCAAATCAGGGGACCTGGGTGCCGCTTGGCATTGAGCCGCTTGCTCCTGTTATTCCAGAGGTGGGCGCACCGATCGGCGGCGGCTACTTTGCTGGGTTGATTAGCCATACGGCAGATGGCAACCCCACCCATTACCTAATCGTGGCGCCGCGTGATGCGGGCGCTACTGGCGGCTCTAATACCGGCATGCCCGAGGTTTACCCGCAGGCATACAACCCCACCTATAGGGACTACGGGCCAAGCGGTGGTTGCGGCAGCAGGCATGACGGCTGGGCGAACACCGAGTGGATGATCCAAAATGGTGTTCACCCTGCTGCCCAGTGGTGCGCGGCATTAAATATCAACGGCTACGACGACTGGTACATGCCAGCGCACTATGAGCTGGAGATTGCCTACTTCCATCTCAAGCCAACAGCAACGCCAAACGTGGCTGATCCAGCCTATGGAGATGGGATCAACCCATATGCAGTGCCAAGGCGTGACTACCTATTCCCCCCATACGTGCCAGCTCAGTGCTTAAACCCTGCCTTTCAGTGGGGCGGGGCGGAAGCATTTATACCAATTATTCACTGGACATCATCAGAGAGGGATACGCGTGATTGCTATGTGTTGAGCACCGATAGCGGCTTGTTTTCTTGGATGCCCAAGATATTTATTTCACCGGTACGCGCCATGCGCAAGATTCCCTACGGGTCGCTCTAGTCCAGTCAGCTTGCTGAACGCGGCTGCAGCTGCGGCTAGCGGTGCGATACGGCAATAGCTGCTGTTGACACACCGGGCTACTGGCCCGCTTGACCATGGCTTGGGTAGCAGGTGGCTCTCTTAAAGGACCGCAGGGTGAGCAAGGCATTCAGGGCGCCCAAGGGGTGCAGGGCCTTGCTGGCGCTGATGGTGCCCAAGGCGTCCAGGGACCACAAGGAGAAGCTGGTATCCAGGGTCCGATTGGTCCTGATGGTGTTCAAGGTCAGCAGGGCATCCAGGGTGCTGCGGGCCTGGGCATCACCTTCAAGGGCCAGGTGGCGACAGAAACGGAGCTGCCAGCTGGTGCAGCCCAGGGCGATGCCTACATCGTGCAGGCCGATGACTCCTTTCAGGTATGGGATGCGGCCAGCAGCACCTGGGTGAATGGTGGCTCGATCCAGGGACCACAGGGAATTGAGGGTCCTGCAGGCGTTGCTGGTGTTCAAGGAGAAATAGGCCCTGCTGGCGCTCAAGGCGTGGAAGGACCAGCCGGCGTTCAGGGCACGCGCGGTACGGGCTGGTTCAACGGCAGCGGCGCTCCTGCAGCTGACATCCCTGGTTCGATACCCGGTGATCTTTATTTAGATAACGCCACGGGCGATGTGTACACGCTGAGCTGAGCGTTGGCCTGGTCGCTTGCTGCCAACCTGCAGGGCCCGGCTGGCCCGAGCGCTGTGTCGGCTGATGCCGGCAACAGCGCCAGGTTGGGCACTGACGCCAAGGTGTTTGTGCCCTCCTCCCTTTACGTCCTGCCCGTAGCGACGGCAAAGGTGCTGGGCGGCATCAAGGTGGGTGCTGGGTTGAGCATCACCGACGACGGCGTGCTGAGCGCTGCGATGGCCACCACCTACGTCAATAAGGCTGGTGATGTGATGAACGGCCCGCTGCGCTGGGCCAATAGCGGCGGTGTTTCAACCTTTAATGGCCGGGACGTTTACCTGTACTACGACGGGTCCTTCTTTCGCTGCCAGCTGCCGTCTTCTAGATCGGCCTGGCGAATTGAGAACAGCAGCGGCCAGGTGACCTTTGGCTCTTGTCCTGCAGCGGCAGGCGCGCCAGTTGCGGCCAGTGACCAGGCTAATAAGAGCTATGTCGACAGCCGAATGACCGCCGTGCTTGATGAGCTGCTTGCCCTCAAGGCAGAGGTGGCTGCCCTCAAGGCTGCGACCTGAGGCCTTGCTACTGGCTGGCTGACCCTTTATTTGCCTTACCAGTAGGTGCTCTCAGCAGATCGCTCCTGCGATCGCAACGCTCCGCCAAGGCATCAATGCGCCGCAATGTGCCTCAGGGAACCTGGCAGCAGGCACCAGTTCACGCGAGCTTGATCCCATCTCTGCTTTGAGTGGATGAGCTGGTCCGATCTGGTGCGGTTGGTGGCTGATGCAGAATGCAGCCCGACACTCCAGCAGGTCCTGCGCCAGTGCCATAGCCGCCAGGAGCTGCTACGCACTGCTCGCCAGCTGGGCTACCGGCTCACCAGATCTGACTTGCAAAACGCCTGGCTGGAGCACCACAACGCAGGGGAAGTTCAAGGAGCGGATAAAGCCTCCAATTACTGAGCCCTAACGCTTCTCAAGGACAGGCGTGCTCTAGCCAGCCCACTGCCCTAGCCAGTCCCCGAGCCCCGGGAGCCACGCAGCGAGGCTGGGCGCGACAGCATGTAACGAAGTCGTTACATGGCTCTCATGACAGTCGGGGAAGTCTTTCTGGAGTCGATCTCTAGCGGTGTGATCACGGAGCATGAAATCTCCTGGGTTGCCTCCCACCAAGGTGCCTTTGCACGCCACGAGGAAGCATTAGCGCTTCGGTTGGGGCGCTTGGTAGACGAGGGGCAGATCAACCTTGGATGCCGCCTGCCGAGTCGCCTTGTCCAGCACAAGCTTGTGCTCAACGAATGGATCGAACCGCTGGGCCGGCGCCGCGGTGTAGCGGCCGCTTGCGCCTGACTGTCTGCCGACACCGCAGCAGCTCCTATGACGCAAGACAACACACTGCATTACTGGCAGAACATGCGCATTGCCATGGAGGCTGCCGGTGCAACCTCAAGTGCGATCTACAAACGAGCTTTGGCGATCACCCAAGGCCTGCCAGATCCTCTGGCAGCTCAGGATTCAGCCGAGGGGTAACTGCTAGTCCCTTTCTGAGACGGGGGCAGCACCTCCGGTGGCGGTCCTCCTTTCGCCTTGATCACCGGCAGAAATCAAACAACTCCAGTTCTCAAGCCTTGGGGTCGCTGGTGCTGTAGCGGCTCGGCGAACTTATGCCGCATGTTGCTCATCGCCCACCGATGGTGGATGGCCCACCAGCTCAGAAGACTCGCAAGCGCTGATCCAGCTACGCAGCAGCGGATAGCGCTGAACCATCGCTGCGTATTCAGCTGATTGACGGTAGGTGGATTCCAAAAGCCGGTAGTCAAGGTCCTGCTGCATGGACTGCTGCTCACCGCAAACCAGCTCTGCTGCTAGCGCGAGATGCCTGCGGTCTGAATGATCAATTGTCATGGAGATCAAAGCGGGCGCCAATGACTGCGGCAAAGCGCTCTGCATCAACCCTGCTGGTGACGGCTGGCGGCTGCTGCTCCTGTCAGTGGGAGCAGACAGAAAGCGGCGCTGGCAGCCGAGCAGGCGAGAGCGGGGCACCCCTTGCATCGCATGTTCACAACCTGTTACATTGGCTTTAACACTTCGTCACAATCATGACTGAGTCCGCTTCTCGCTTCGGGTTTGTCGCTTTCGCCGAAACCTGGAATGGCCGTCTGGCAATGCTTGGTTTCGTGATCGGTCTTGGTACCGAGCTGCTCACCGGCCAGGGCATCCTTTCCCAGATCGGTCTGGGTTGAGCGCCATGGAAACCGATTACACCGCTGCAATTTCGGTCGTTGCACTGATCACCGCCGTGCTCTCGGCAATGACGATCTACGTGCTGAGCCGGCCTACAGACCTAGCCAAGAGGGTTGAATGATTTCCGCAATCACAATCCTTCTTATCGGTGCCTGGATTGTTGGTGCTCTCAACCAGCCGGACCTTGCCGATTGAGCTTTTAGCTCTTGTTTGTACAGCGCAGCAGTTGTTTCGCCACCAAAAGCCATGACCAACACTCCTTCTAACGACCCAGCGCTTGATAACAGCGCGGAACAGCTGACCCTCATGGAGCAGCTCAAGCAAGTGGAACTGTTTAACGGCCGCGCCGCCATGGTTGGCATCGTCACCGGCATCGTGGTGGAAGGCCTCACCGGCTTTGGCATCGCCCATCAAATAGGCCTAGGCGCCTTGGTTGATGGCTATGCCGCCTGCCGTACCCAGTTCCTGCCCTTCTGCTTCTGAGCTTCTGCAGGCTTTTTATTTTCTGACCCCTAGGTATTGCCTGGGGTTTTTTTGTTTGATGCCAATGGATTAACCGATGGCCTACTGGGCCACCGGCAGGCCGGCATTAGACGGACCAGCGCAGGGGAGGCTCGAGCTCTTGGGGCTCTTCTTCCAGCTGGATTAGCCACCAGGCTGCTGGATAGGCGGGCTCGGGCTGTGGCTCCTGCCATTGACCGGAAGCTTGTGCTTCTTCCCAAGCATCAATGAGGGACTGCATGGTGGTGGAGAGCGGGAACATCGCTGTGATGCAAAGAACGCGCACCTGACACCCCGAGAAGCGGGGAAAACTGGAGAGCGGTTTTGCAGAGCCGATGGGCCCCCTCCACCCAGCTGAGGTGCTGAATCGACGGAGACGGGTAGGCAAACGGAAGACCGACCAGGCGGGAGAGGCTGTAGTTGTCGTAGTTGTCGTTCAGGACTTTGCAGCTGCCAGGTTTCCCCGCGGGCACGGGCCTATGCGGAATGCCCGAGCGGGAGCGAGCGGCTGGAGCAGGCAGGCCGCTGCTCTACTTCCAGCTGACAAACGGGCAGAAGGGGCAATGGAACCCGAGCAGGCGGGAGCGGTGGAATCCCATGGTGCGCTGTTGTCCCACCGGTCGGTGCCCGGCATGCACGGTTTTTTTAGCGGCCGCAGACGCCGCGGAACCCCGACCAGGCGGGAGTGGGTGGAGCAAGAAAGGCCGCTGCGCTGGTCTGCTTTCTCCTCTCTTTTGCTCCCCGGCTCCCTAGCCCTGCCCACCAAGCCAGCACCCCAATAAAAGGGGGCCGATGGCCCCCCAGGGGGGATTAGCAGACTGAGACGGTGACGCCGGGGAGGCCTTGGAATCTGCGTGCAAAGGCAAATGCTTTTTCCGCAGGGATTAGCCGCATCTTCTTGACCGGCGTACCGCGCCTCCCGAAGTGCTCAACGGTGCAGGGCACAGCGCCGCTCTTTTTGATACCGGGCGCATAGCGGTGGACGATCAGCATGCGGATATTGCAGACGGGGCCTTGTGGAGCTGCCATGGAAATTTTGGCGAGGAACCCCCAGGTGACGCCCCACGGCGCAGCAGTAGGCAAGGGTGGCGTAGCCACTTGCGTAGCCCTTTCCTGCTGTGAGCAAGTGAGGGCAACCTGCAAGGGGTGCTCGACGAATTACCAGCAGTGCCCAACCCCAACGGTGCTAGTTCTTTCCGCTTGCCGGCTGCTACGGCCGGGATCAACCAAAGCAAGCGGGGCGGAGTGCTGCTTTTACGCAGTGGGGCGCTGAGAAGGCCTCAAGGGATGCGGTCCTGCTGACTGGCAAGACAAAGCACCTGCATTTCAGGCACCCGGTGTCAGCCATGCATAAGTGCCCAGCTGGGGGGGCCAGAGGCCCTCTCAAAAACTGGCGTTGGCATGGCTCTGGTTCAAACAACCGAATTTCGGTGGTTTGAATTGATCGGCGTCAGCCAGCAGAAACTGGCCCTTGGATTGCCAGCTCAGATAAGCGCCACCTCCCCAGGGAGCAGAACCCGGCGCTTCTGAGCTGCTGCCAATACCTCTTGGCGATAGAGCTCTTCTCCAGCGGCGCTAAGGGCTGAATCGATGGCATCGATACGTGCCAGGCACTGAGCGATGGCAGGCAGCACTTCCTCTTCTAGGAGGGTGATTTCCTCTTCTCCATAGGGCTGCTCGCTCCAGGTGCGGCGCAGCGGCAGATCACGGCGCAGCAGCTGCTCGATAGAGCGCGAAGCGCGATCAAGCAGCAGGAAGGGATCTTCCTCTGGCCGGCAGAACTTGGACTGGGCGGGACAGGTGGCCATGGGATTCGGCGCCAGGTGTGGCGCAGCGATGGGACCGATCCCAGAGGCGTACTGACGCAGGAAGGAAGCACAATGGAGAGGACCCGGAGTAAGCCCCACCGGAAGCTGATCCAGCTAGGGCAAGTCCTCTGCACAGGTCAGTACAAGGCAGGAGCGATCAGATCTTGCGTAAGCGCGGCTTGTTGAGGTGATGCACCGCATGCACCACCACGCCAAATAGCCCTGAGCGATCAAAGACCTCCAGGTCCAAAAGAATTGCTGCTTCTCCTGGCCGCACCGGTTCAAGTAACCACTGCTCTCCCTCCCGCAGCAGCGGCCGCATCAAGAAGCTGCCCTGGTGGGCAACGACGACGACATGACCGGAGCAGGGTTCAACACTGCGGTCGATCACCATCAGGTCGCCGTCGTTGATTCCGTGCTGGCGCATGCCATTGCCGCTGGCCCGCATGTAGAAGGTGCAGACCGGGTTGGGAATCAAGGCTGCTTGGAGATCCAAGCCCTCACCCAACGAGCCCGGGCAGAAGGGCACAGGCTCGCCAATAGGCAGGTCGGCCAACATCAAACCAGGAGCGGCAGCAGTACAGCCGTTCTACTCCTGGTGAGGTGGCTTGGGTTGGGCTTGTTCAGCTGCCGGCTTCTGGCCAGGGAAGCAGCTTCATATCCCCCACCTTGTTCCAGGTTTTGCATTTGGGATCAGCCAGCCGGTAGAGGGCGTTGCCGTCTGGTCCGCTCTTGGTGACGACCAGGACCGGCGGACCAGGCCAGTCAATCCGCCAAAGCTGCTCACCATCGGCAAACACGATCAGATCGCCAGTGGCGGGGTGCTTGAGGTCTGGGGCCATCTCAGCACCGTAGAAACCCACAGGCGATTGGCTGCCCAGCCACAGCCCCCTCCGGCGCGAGCGGAACAAGGACAACCCGAGGTGGGTTGCTCGATGGATCGTCTGCCAGGTGGCTCAGTTTTCGTGTCGCCTCTGGCTCAGTTTTCGATGTCGCCTGACAGGAGTCCCGGCTGCAGCAATCCCAACCTCAGCCATACCACGGGTTTCACTCTCTTGGCGCCTTAAAGCGAGTGACGGCGAGTGACAGAAAGGAGCGCTCACAATAGGCAGGCTCCCCAACCTGGGCTTCTCATGGCTGAACACGATGGACGGAAGCTCAGCGTTCGAGAAATGATCAATGCTCACCTGTTCCCGCTGTTGGCCTTAGTCGCCACAGCGAGCACAGTCTCGATTGCCTTATCGCTTGGCCCAATTGCTGGCCAGTCCTCCCGCTGGAATCAGTGCTTTGAAGCTGGGTTGGCGTGGCTGGAGCGCACCAGTCCTCGCGTCAAAGGCGGCGACCGTACGGCCATTGCGGCCAACTTCTGCAATGGAGGCCTGCCCAACAAGCCTGCTCCGTAGAGACACAGCCGGTGCCAGTACCTCAGAACTAGCGCCACGTTGGATGAGTGGCCAGGCGTGGATCCAGGACCCCAAGACCGTCAACGCCATACGTTTCCACCTGGATCCCAAGTGTTGGAGCGCATGCCCGATGTACTTCGTCGATTCAGGCCGTCCGCTGCCTGGGGCACCACCCCTGCTCAAGACTCGTAGTCACCTGCACCTGAAGCATTCTCGGGAGTTTTGGAGGAAGCACAATTGTCTCCCTCGAGTTAAATTAGGTGAGCTGCCAGAGGATACAGTGTTAAATAAGCGATTGGTTGTTGGCGGATTCTCGCTGGCTGCGGCATTGGCAGCTGGCTACTACCTTGCCAGCCCTTTTCTAGCTTTAAACGGTCTCAAGAACAGCTTTAAGAACAAAGATGCGGACAAGGTCAATCAATACATTGACTATCCAGCCCTTCGTGAAGACCTGAAGGGGCAGCTGATGGCTGCTGCAATTAAGAATATGCAGAGCGACCCAGAAATGAGTTCAAACCCATTCTCCGGTTTCGCTGCGGCCATTGTTGGCCCCATGGTTAACGCAATGGTCGACTCCTATGCGACGCCATCTGGAATGAAGACTGTAATGGCCTTATCTTCAGGTGAGCAGGCTTCTCAGGATGAAACTTCTCAAAATCTTGCTCAGCGTGCAAAGGACTTAAACGAAGCTCTCAAGAAAACATCTTTTGGCTATGAAGGCTTGGATAAATTTGGAGTTACGGCAACAGGAGAAAACGGTGACAAGACAAAGCTAGTGTTTGCACGCTCTGGCTTTGCTGACTGGAAACTCAGGGCTGTGGTTTTGCCGCAGTGATAGACGATCTTGCTGACTTCAAAGGATATTCCCTGGTGCCACCACCTTTATATCTCGCGAATTGGGTTGTCCCAGTGAGGCTCTGAGGTCGCCACCTAGCAGCGTTGCATCAGCATTGGCCCCTCTGATGAGCTCTTCGCTATCGAGGTACTTGCTCACTCCTTCCCCCGAGCCACGCCCGCAGCAGCTCGTGGCAGATTGATGGCGATGGAGCAGCTCTGCAGTCACCGCTGAGAGGCTTTCAGAAGGGTGCTGGGCGCACGCGATTTCCTGTGCATGGGCAGGGTCCATTGCCTGCACCATCTCGATGCCGAGGCCGGTACCCTCGGAGAGGAACACCGCGAACTGAGGCATGGAGGTCAGGGTGGCAGAGTGAGCTGGTTTGTGGGCCGCCTATATAGCGCGCTGCCTGTAGCACCACTGGAGAATATGTGGCGGCTAATCCGGCAGACGGAAGCAGCTTGCGATTGGGCTGAATCCTCAACGGTGCTGGCAATCCTCTTCCGATGCATCCGCCACAACACCCAAGGGATAAAGCGTTGCCGGCCCCTTGGAGCGAGCGAGAGGTGCCTGGTTCCACGAACATGCAAAGCAGGATTCGTATCCACAATCTTTGGCAGGCTGTTTCGCCAAACAAGACCATGCCAGAGCCGGATTCGTTTATGGGTACCTCGAAATTTACGAGATTTGCCAGCTCTGATCACCATAAAAAAACGTGATTACCCATAAGCCTCCGCAAGCCTGAGATCGCGCTCCGTGCAAGGCGTGCAGCAGCAGACTGCATTGGCGATCCGTTCCGTCATCGCAACCATTGAGAAACGCCGGTTGAAGCGGAAGCAG